>NZ_JBAGKV010000043.1:0-47219 GCF_037049705.1 Janthinobacterium sp. LPB2021202312-11-4
TCTTCGCGAGCAAGCCCGCTCCCACAGGGGGATCTTCGGTGAACACAGAGGCTGTGTCCGCCAGCGATCAAATGTGGGAGCGGGCTTGCTCGCGAAAGCGGTGTGTCAGTCACATCAATGCTGGAGGTACTGCCGTCTTCGCGAGCAAGCCCGCTCCCACAGGGGGATCTTCGGTGAACACAGAGGCTGTGTCCGCCAGAGATCAAATGTGGGAGCGGGCTTGCTCGCGAAAGCGGTGTGTCAGTCACATCAATGCTGGAGGTGCTGCCGTCTTCGCGAGCAAGCCCGCTCCCACAGGGGGATCTTTGGTGAACACAGAGGCTGTGTCCGCCAGCGATCAAATGTGCGGGCTTGCTCGCGAATGAGGTCACCCCGGTCCATCAGAACCCGACGCTGGCCTGCACAAAGAACGTACGCGGCGCGCCGACGTAGATCCCCGAGTTGTTGTCGCTGGAACGGGTGAAGTACTGGTGATCGAACACGTTCTTCACCCCGGCGCCGAGTTTCAGGTTCGACAGTTGCGCACCGAAGTCATAGCCCCCGCGCACGTTCCAGGTCACGTAGCCCGGCATGTCACCGTACTGCCCATCGGCGCTGCCATCGGTGATGTAGTTACCGGTGAAGCTGCCATCGGCGTTCACACCAGTGCCCGGCGAGTGCTGCTTGGACTGAGCGAAACCGTCGATGTTGTAAGTCCAGCGATTGACGTCGTAACGCAAACCGACCGTGGCCACCTGACGGGAATAGAACGGCAAGTCACGCCCCTTGAAGCCCGGAATCTCGCCCTCGTAAGTGGCGCGGGTGTAGGTGAAACCGGCGTTGGCGGTGAGGCCGTCGAGCCGTGGGTCGAGCGCCGACATATCGTAATGCACCGAGGCTTCAAGCCCCTGGTGCTTGGTCGCGCCGAGGTTGGTCCAGCCCACGTCGTTGCTGATGTATTGCAGTTCGTCATCGAAGTCGATGTAGAACAGCGTCACTTCCCCGCCCCACACGTCATCGTTGTAGCGCGTGCCGATCTCGTAGGTCTTGGCCTTTTCCGGGCTCAAGCCGTTGGCGGTGCTGTCACCCGTACCACCCTGGCCGAGCTGGAAGTATTGCAAGCTGCCGAACGAGGTTTCGTAGTTGGCGAACAGCTTCCAGGCGTCGGACAGGTGATACATCACGCTCAGGGCCGGCAGCGGTTCGTTGCTTTCGATGCTGCGGTTTTTCTCGGGGACCCGTTTGCCGGCGGTGTCGAGAACGGCGCGGTCGTGCCAGTCGGTGCTGATGTGTTCGAAGCGCACGCCTGGGGTGATGGTCCAATTGCCGACATCGATTTTGTTATCGATGTAAACCGAGTTCGCCTCAGTGCCGCCGGTACGGTCCTGGTACACATGGCCGTCAGACGTCGGGGTGATCACCGGTTGGTTGTTCACCAGCGCCACGCGGCTTGCCTGCTCGTGCATCGCTTCCTTGAGGTAGCGATAACCGACGCTGACTTCCTGGGTGGTCGGGCCGACATCGAACACATGGGACACCCGTGGCTCGACGCCCAAGGTGTAGTAAGAACGCGGATAAGAGCTCAGGGTTTTCTGGTCACGGGCGGCGATGTTACTGCCACGGAAACTGTCGGTGTAGTAGGTCAGCACTTCGGCCTGGGTGCGGTCGTCGATCTGCCGCGCCCACTTGAACGAGACGTCCTTGCGACGGCCGGTGAAGTTGTCGTAGTCGCGGTCCGATTGGAACGGGTTGGCGTCGTACTGCTTTTGCGTCAGGCCGCCGGGCATGTCGGCGCTGGCGTCGTAGTAATGGAAATTCAGGCTGAAATCATCAACATCCGTCGGCGCCCAATGGGTCTTGAGGATCACGTCGTCGATGTCGTTGCCGTTGTTGCTTTCGCGGTAACCGTTGCCGTTCACCCCGGTGTACAACAGCGCCACGCCCATGCCGTTGTCGGCGGTGCCGCCGACAAACGCGGTGTCGACGTGCTTCCAGCCGCCGTGCTGGGAGGTTTCCAGGGTGGTGCCGATTTCACCGGTGGCTTTTTCCGGGATCGCCCGGGTAACGAAGTTGATCACCCCGCCGACGTTCTGTGGCCCGTAGCGCACGGAGCCTGCGCCGCGTACCACGTCGATGCTGTCGAGGTTGCCGGCAGAGATCGGTGCCATCGACAGTTGCGGCTGGCCATACGGGGCGAACGCGGCCGGTACGCCGTCGATCAGCACCGTGGAGCGCGGCGACAGGCGCGAGGTCAGGCCACGCACACCGACGTTGAGAGCGATGTCGCTGCCGCCGGTGCCGTTGGCGTCCTGCACTTGCACGCCCGGGACGCGCCGCAGCACGTCGCCGACGTTCATGGCGCCCTGCTCAACCATCGCTTCGCGACGGATCACGGTCCGCGCGCCGGGGTGGTTCTGCACCACAGCGGCATCCGCATCGCCGAGCCAGTCGCCGACCACTTTGATGTCGGTCACGCCGAGCTCCAGCGGGCCGTTGGACGCAGCATTGGGGGCCGGGGTCAGGGTGACAGAGCCTTCATCGATCTGGTATTCCAGACCGCTGCCCTGCAGCAATTGACGCAGGGCCTGTTCCGGGGACAAGTTGCCGTCCACCGCCGGAGCCTGTTTGCCGGCGACCAGTTCCGGGCTGAAAAAAACCTGTAGCGAGGTTTGCTGACCGAGCTGACTCAGAGCCTGGCCCAGCGGCTGCGCCTGAATGTGAATCGCATCGGCGGCGAACGCCTGAGGCAGCGCGGCGCTGACAGCCAACGCCAGGGCGAGTGGCAACCAAGGGGATTTGTTGTTTTTTGCGGTGGTTTTTTTCACGTCGAACGTTGTCCTGTGGATCGCAAGAATACGCGGCTGTTAATGCAAACCAGTTGCAGTTGGACAAGAAGACGAAGAACTCGAAAAAAACCTGAATCTATCGCGCAATTATTTCCTGACTGCCATCAGGCAACGTGCGCACGGCCACCGGCAAAATGCTCGGCAAGGCCTTGAGCAGTGCGTCGGTGTTGTCGGACTTGAACACGCTGGTCAGGCGCAGATTGCCCACTGTGTCGTTGCCGACCGTGAGCGGTTTGTCCCGATAACGCGACACTTCGGCGGCAACTTCGGCCAGGCTGGCGTTGTTGAACACCAGTTTGCCGCCGCGCCATGCGGTCAATTCCTGCGGGTTGACCGCGTAGGCAGCGGCCACCTTGCCGTGGGCATCGATATGCGTACCGAGACCGGCGGTCAGGCTGATGAAATCGGCGCCATAACCCTGAACCTTGACCGTGCCCTGCTCCACCGCGACCTTGGTTTGCGTCAGGTCCCGGCGCACGTCGAAGCGAGTGCCGGTGACCGTGACCTGGCCGTTGCCGGTCTCGACCACGAACGGCCGACGGGTGTCGTGCTCGACACTGAACATCGCCTCGCCTTCCGCCAGTTCGATGCGGCGCAGGTTCTTTTCAAAACGCACCTGCACCCGGCTGCGGCTGTTCAGGTCGATGATCGAACCGTCCGGCAACGCCACGTGCTGGCGTTCGCCCTGGGCGGTGGAAAATTCCGCCGTGTAGGTCGCCGGGTGATACACACCGCTGAACAAGCCCAGGCCGAGCGCCACCGCCAACACACTGGCGGCCACCGCGTAACGCACCAGCGGGCGGCGTTTTCGACGCTCCGGTTGCGTTTCACACAAGGCTTGCAGTCGATTGGCGGGTAACAGATCAGCCGCCGTCCACAAGCCCTGGAGCAATTGAAACTCATCGACATGCTGGGGGTGCTCAGCCAGCCAGTCCTCGAAGCGTCGATGTGCTTCGACGTCCACGGCCGGCTCCTGCAAACGCACAAACCACCGTGCCGCCTCGTCGCGAACCGCTGTTTGCCCGCACGCACAATCACGAGTATCCATCATGGAAATTCCTGTTTGGCCGGGGGTGTAAGAGTGAGATGACGACACAACTCCCTGTAGGAGCTGCCGAAGGCTGCGATCTTTTCCAAGACACCGCAAATCATGACTGCGCCCCATCCAGACGATCGCGCAGATGCCGCAGGGTGCGGATCATATACTTTTCCACCATGTTCTTGGACAAGCCCAACCGCTCGGCGATTTCCGCCTGGGTCAGGCCTTCGATCTTCTGCCAAACGAACACTTTGCGGCAGTTGATCGGCAACTCGGTGAGCGCCTGTTCAATGGAGTCGGCCAACTGGATCGCATGCATGAAATGCTCCGGGTCGCCGGACGACGACACACTGTGATCAATCGCCTCGGACTCCATGGCGCCCCGCCGATCCTCACGCCGATAGCCATCCACCGCAATGTTGCGCGCGGTCTGGTGCAAATACGCCCGAGGCTGCTCCACCGCCGCCGAATCGGACTCAAGCACCCGCACGAACGTGTCATGGGCCAAGTCCTCGGCCTGCTGACGATTTCTCAGGCGGCGGGTCCAGGTGCCAATCAACTCTTCGTAATGCTCGAAAAAGCCGTGGGTGCGGGGCAGCTTGGGGGTCATTGCGGTGTGCTGTGGGGAGGAGGCGTGAATAGTAATGCTTCCTATTAACTCCGGCAAATCATTCCTCGAAGGGTCTGATGAACGTAGGTTCTCAACAAAATGAGAATCGCTGTGCCCACCGCTTATACCGGATCATGATTTTTTCGAAATCACACTGCTCATGTATTGATGAAGATCGCGCAGATCATCAACGCTCCAAGCGTGCGGCGGTATCTTTACCCCGTTCTCTCGCAATGTTTTTGGAATCAAGTTGCCATTGGGGCGAAGTATGACCGATGACACAATAACGCCCGGATAATCATTGAGTCGCCGCTTAAAAGCGGAAGTTGTAAGATCAGGTGTTGGAGGATTACTTTTATTAGCCAACGGTCCTGTTCCTTTAATATCTACTCCATGGCACACGGCACATCTCTGTGTATAGAGATTTTTTCCATTGAGATTATCCGCAAAGGACAGAGACGGTTGAATGAGCGATAAAAACACTAGTAACGCGATGAATGATGTTTTCACTTTCAATGCCTTCAATAATATGTGAACCGCGATTATTCATTAGCCATGGGCTCGCGCGCCTTCAACTGGCTGAACGACAACCCCCATCAGCCTTAAACCACGCTCGTTGTTTTTTTTGCTCCACGGCCCGCGAATTACTCAATGTATCGATATGGATTTAGGTTGGCCTATAACATTATTCGAGCGCTTCAGAAACGACGGACAGTTATGCACGTAACTGACCGTCATGCCGTAGAGTCAACGTTTAGAAAAAGATAAGCGAAGGAAAAAACGTATTAATAGTTGTGGTATGAAACATGCCAATCCCTTGAGCGATTTAGTTTTATTAACGGCACCGAGTACGATCCTGACTCAGACCCGCACGTTCACACTTGTTTTTGAACCTGTCAACAGCCAAAAACTAAATTGACAAGGTTATAACCAGGCGGGTGTGGACGAAATTAGAGCGTCAGTCGGCGCACCCGGCAGCGCATCCAATTACGGTTGCACATTGCTTGATCATTCCTCCACCCAACTCGTCGCAATCCATCAATCCCCACCCTGCCCCGCACCCTAAATTAACTCCCAGAACAAGCAGCCGTGCCGTGCGGCCAGTCCCTGTGGAGATCACCCCATGCAAAATTTCCAGACCCGCAAACAACAAAGCCCCGTCGAGGGTTGGGACCATCAGGACCCGGAAGAAGCCTTCACCCTGCCCTCGCGTTATTTCTTCGACGAGACGCTGTTCAAGGCTGAGCGCGACAATATTTTCATGCACGCCTGGCATGTGGCCGGGCATGTCAGTGAGTTCGCCGAGCCGGGGCAGTACGTGGTGACCGATCTGTTCGATCAGAGCGTGGTGGTGGCGAAGAATCGTCAGGGCCAGATTCACGCCTTCCACAACGTTTGCCAGCATCGCGGCAACCGCTTGCTCGAAGAACGTCGCGGCACCACCGGTGGCGTGGTGCGCTGCGCCTATCACTCGTGGTGCTACGAAATGGACGGCAGCCTGCGCAGTGCGCCGCGTTGCGAGAAGATGAAAAACTTCGAATTGCAGCAGTTCAACATTCCGCAGATTCGCACTGAAGAACTGGGCGGGTTTATCTACTTCAACCTCGACCCGGCGGCGCCGTCATTGCGGGATTTGTTCCCCGGTGCCGACGAGGAAATGCATCGGGTGTTTCCGGACCTGGCGAACATGCGCCTGATCGAGGAGCAGGACGTGATCGTGCCGGCCAACTGGAAGGTGATCATGGACAACTCCATCGAGGGCTATCACTTCAAGTTGTCGGGGCCGTGCCATATCGACCTGGCGAAACTCATCGATTTCAAAGGCTATCAGTTGACCAAACGCGACAACTGGTGGACCTACATCGCCCCGGCCAACCTCTCGGTGACCGAAGCTTACGGCGTACCGCTCAAGCCCGAGGTAAACCCCGACGAGTGCTTTTTCAACATCGGCATGTGGCCGAACAACACCTTCTACACCTTCCCGTTCTCGGAGTTTCTGGGCTCGTTCATCATGATCCCGCTGGACGCCGAGCGTTCGCTGCTGCGCTTCGGTTACTACTCCAACAATGCCGAAACGGCGGCGGTCAGCACCTCGTGCATGAAGTGGATGAACGACGAGTTGGGGCCGGAAGACATTGCGCTGAACATCTCGGTGCAGAAAGGCCTGCATTCACTGGGTTACGACCAGGGCCGCTACATGATCGACGCCCAGCGCAGCAATGAAAGCGAGCACCTGGTGCATCACTTTCATCGGCTGGTGTTCAACGGGATTCATGGTCCTTCTTCTGTTTGAGCCAACACCGTCCCTGTGGGAGCGGGCTTGCTCGCGAAAGCGGTGTCTCAGTCAGCATCAATGTTGAATGATCAACTGCATTCGCGAGCAAGCCCGCTTCCACAGGTTTCAGTGTCGTGATTTTTAGTTAATGGAGCACAGCAAACCATGGCCGATCATGAGTTTGATTACCTGATTGTGGGCGCAGGGTCAGCGGGTTGCGTATTGGCCAACCGTTTGGGCGAAGACCCCGCCGTGCGTATTCTGCTGCTGGAGGCCGGACCTGCGGACAAGAGCTGGACCATCGACATGCCCTCGGCCGTCGGGATCGTGGTGGGCGGCACACGTTATAACTGGAGCTACACCTCCGAGCCGGAACCGTATCTGGACGGACGCCAGATTGGTACGCCGCGCGGCCGGACCCTGGGCGGTTCGTCGTCGATCAACGGCATGGTCTACATCCGTGGCCATGCCCGGGACTACGACGCCTGGGCCGAGCAAGGTTGCACAGGCTGGAGTTATCAAGAGGTGCTGCCGTACTTCAAACGGGCACAAACCCATGCCGACGGCGCCGACGATTATCGAGGCGCGAGCGGCCATCTGCACGTCACCCCCGGCGATACGCAAACGCCGTTGTGCGCGGCGTTTCTGGCGGCCGGTGCCGAGGCCGGATATGGCTTGAGCAGCGATTTGAATGGCTATCGTCAGGAAGCGTTCGGCCCGGTGGATCGCACCACCCGCAACGGCCGGCGCTGGAGTACGTCGCGGGGGTATTTGAGCGAGGCCTTGGCTCGCGGCAACGTTCAGGTGTTCACCGACACGCTGGCGTTGCGCATTCTCTTCGACGGCCGGCGCGCCATAGGAATCGAATACGAGCAAAACGGCGAGGCTCACCAGGCCCACGCCCGTCGCGAAGTGCTGCTGACCGCCGGGGCGATCAATTCGCCGCAGTTGTTGTTGCTGTCGGGCATTGGTCCGGCGGCAGAATTACGGGACCTCGGCATCACGGTGCTTCACGATTTGCCGGGGGTGGGCAAAAGACTCAACGACCACCCGGACACGGTCGTGCAATACCTGTGCAAAAAACCGGTGTCGCTCTATCCCTGGACCACCGCACCCGGCAAGTGGTGGATCGGTGCCCGTTGGTTCGTCACCCACGACGGACTCGCCGCGAGCAATCATTTCGAGGCTGGGGCGTTTATCCGCTCGCGAGCCGGGGTCGAGCATCCCGACTTGCAACTGACCTTTATGCCCCTGGCGGTGCAACCGGGCAGCGTCGATCTGGTGCCCGAGCATGCGTTCCAGATCCACATCGACCTGATGCGCCCCACCAGCCTGGGCAGCGTCACCCTGAAAAGCGCCGACCCTCGACAGCCGCCGCGCATCCTGTTCAATTACCTGAAAACCGAGCAGGATCGAGCGGACATGCGCGCCGGTGCACGGCTGGTGCGCGAGATCATCGGGCAACCGGCGATGGCGGCGTTCAAGGGCGCAGAACTGGTACCCGGCGCTCACGCCCAAAGCGATGAAGCGCTGGATACGTGGGCCAGGAACGTGACGGAAACCGGCTACCATGCCAGCGGCACCTGCAAGATGGGCCCGGTCGGCGACCCGCAAGCGGTGGTTGATCCACAACTGCGAGTGCACGGCCTCACAGGCTTGCGAGTGGTGGACGCCTCGATCACACCCATCATCGTCAGCGGCAACACCAACGCGCCGACGGTGATGATCGCGGAAAAGGCCAGCGACCTGATTCGGGGCCTGCCAGCGCTGCCGGTCGCTGATGCACCGGTCTGGATTCATCCGCAGTGGCAGACTCGACAACGATAGAGATCACTCATGACAAATCAGCCGTCCAACAGCCCGCAAAGCCGCTTCACCTGGCAGCGCGGCGAGGTCGCGCCGTTGCGGGTCGCGGTGTTGCTGCTGCCGTCGTTTTCCAACTTCGGCCTGGCGGCGGTGCTCGAACCGTTGGCGATTGCCAATTGGCTGACCCAACGGCAGTTGTTCGAATGGACGCTGTTGTCCCTGGACGGCGAACCGGTGCAGGCCAGCAATGGCCTGAGCACTGTGGCCAATGACGGGCTGCGCGCCGATCAGGGTTTTGATGTGTGCCTGGTGATCGCCAGTTTCGATGTACACAAACACAGCCGCAACCTGGCGCTCAAGAGCTGGTTGCGCAAACAGGCGTTGTTCGGTGCCGTGCTGATGGGCATCGAAACCGGCACCGAACTGCTGGCCGCCGCTGGCGTGCTGGACGGTTATGAAGCGGCGGTGCACTGGGACAATCTGCAAGGGTTTCAGGAAAGCTATCCACGGGTTCACGCCAAGCCGCAGCTCTATACCCTGGAACGCCAGCGCATGACCTGCGCCGGCGCCACCACAACCCTGGACATGCTGCTTGGCTGGATCGGCCAAAGCGTCGACAGCGACTTGTCCCGGGAAATCGCCATGCACCTGTTGATGGGCCAGGTGCGCGCGCCGGCGGACAATCAACTCGATGGTGGCCCGGGCCACACCGGGATGTACGGCAGCAAAATCCGCCGTGCCGTGCAGTTGATGGAAAAAGCCCTGGAAGAACCGCTGGATTGCGAGGCGATTGCCAGTCAGGTCGGGTTGTCACGGCGGCAACTGGAGCGCCAGTTCAAACATCAAACCGGCCTGTCGCCGCTCAAGTACTACATCACCTTGCGGCTGGCCAAGGCCCACAGTTTGTTGCAGCAGACGCGCCTGAGCGTGGCGCAAGTGGCGGCGTGTTCGGGGTTTGGTTCGCTGGAGCATTTTTCCCGCACCTACCGCGCCCGTTTCGGCTGCCCTCCGAGCGAAGACCGCAGCCAGGTCTTTACCGCCCCGGTGATGCGCCAGCCCTTGAGCAAGGAGCGGCGCCCGGCCGAGGCGGACTGATATTCACTGCCGATAGCCCGGCTCTTCCTCGTCCAGAATCCCCATCAACGCATTGAAGTGGTTGTCGGCGAAGCCTGGGTAATCCAGCCATTGCCGACAGGTCTTGCGGGCGATGTCGTCACTGGCGATCCGCAGTTCACGACCCGTCGCAAGCGCGGTGATGTAGGTCTCGCAGGCGCGTTCGAAATAGTACAAATCATCGAAGGCCTGGGCGATGGTCGGCGCCGCCACCAGCAGGCCATGGTTGCCCATCAGCAGGATCGGTTTGTCCCCCAGCAAGCGACTGACGCGCTCGGCCTCCTCCCCCAGGCCCATGCCATCAAAGCCGTCGTCGATCACCACCCGCTCGAAAAACCGCATGGCGTTTTGCTCGATCGGCGGCAGCCGCGAATCCGTCAGGCAGGCCAGCGCGGTCGCGTATTTGGAGTGGGTGTGCAGGATGCACCGGGCGTGGGGCTGGTTGCGGTGCAAGGCGCTGTGCAAAGCCATGGCGGTGATGTCCGGCGCGTCCGGACGGTCGAGGCTGGCCGGCGCATCGGGGTTGATCAACAGCAAATCGCTGGCCTTGATCCGCGAGAAGTGCTTGCCGTAAGGGTTGATCAGAAATTCCCGACCGTCCCCCGACACCGCGACGCTGAAGTGGTTGGCGATGGACTCATGCAGGTTCAGCCGCGCCGCCCAGCGGAAGGCGCAGGCCAGGCGGATGCTCAGTTGCTCGACAGATGGATTCATCGGGTGCCCTCGGCGTGGTGGTTCGGCTTTTGCGCAGTGTAAAGCGACGCCGCGCCGGCACTTGATGGGAAACGACATTGGCTGCCGTTATTTCCCGGCGTTGGCACCGTGGAAAAACGGCGTGCTTATGCCGCGTTTGATCAAGAGCCGCCCTGCCGGCACCGCCATAGTGATCGCCACGACCCACTTGGCTGGAGACACCGATGTCGCAGATTCCGTTGTTTATTGCAGGTGTTTGGCAAGCGCCGCAGCAGGCGCGTTACCGGGCGGTGATCAACCCGGCGAATGAAGAGGTGTTGGCCGAAGTGGCGGTGGCCGGGCCGGTTGATGCGCAATTGGCGATCAGTGCCGCGCGCCGGGCATTTGATCAAGGTCCCTGGCCGACGATGGCCGTCACCGAACGCGCCCAACTCATGTAACGGATCGCCGGGTTGATCGAGCGGGATGCCGAGCATTTGGCTCGCCTTGAAACCCTCAACGCCGGCAAGACCCTGGGCGAGAGCCTGGGCGATGTCGGCAATGTGGTCGCCACGTTTCGCTTCTACGCCGCGCTGCTGGAAACCGAAAACGCCAGCGTCAACAGCCATGCGCCAGCCCATGTCATCAGCTTCAACCAGCGGGAGCCGGTGGGCGTTTGCGCCTTGATCGCACCGTGGAACTACCCGCTGCTGCAAGCGGTGTGGAAGATCGCCCCGGCCCTGGCCGCCGGCAACACCGTGGTGTTCAAGCCCAGCAGTTTGACGCCAATGACCGCTCACCGTTTGACCGAATTGCTCGACGAGGCAGGATTGCCGAGCGGCGTGTTTAACCTGCTTTGTGGTCCCGGCGATATCGGGGAACTGCTCGCCGCCAGTGATGACGTGGACCTGGTGTCGCTGACCGGTGGCGCCGGGGCGGGCGGCAAGGTGATGCGCGCCGCCAGCGGCAACTTCAAGCGCGTAGCACTGGAGTTGGGCGGCAAGAATCCGAATATCGTGTTCGCCGATGCCGACTTCGACGTGGCGCTGGATCAGGCATTGAACGCGGTGTTTTTCAATGCCGGGCAAATCTGTTCCGCCGGTTCACGGTTGTTAGTGGAAGACGGGATTCACGATCGATTTGTCGAGGCGTTACAGAAAAGGATTATGAAAATTCGCCTCGGCGATGGTCTCGATCCATTGACGCAAATGGGCCCGCTGATTTCCGCCGGCCAGCGCGATCAGATCCTGACGATGATTGCCGGTGCCGTCGAACAAGGCGCGACTTTGTTGGCCGGCGGCACGATTCCCGAGCAGTTCGAGCGGGGCTTCTGGCTGCGCCCGACCTTGCTTGGCGATGTTCGCGCGGACATGCGCATCGCCCGGGAAGAAGTGTTCGGCCCGGTGATCACCGTCGAGCGTTTCAGCGGCGAAGCCCAGGCGCTGCAATTGGCCAACGACACGCCGTATGGCCTGGCCGCCGGGGTCTGGACCCAGGATCTGGGCAAGGCCTGGCGAATGGCCAAGCGACTGCGGGTCGGCACGCTGTGGATCAACGACTACAACGCCGCGTTCCCCCAGGCGCCGTGGGGCGGGTTCAAATCCAGCGGCATCGGCCGTGAACTGTCCCGCGCCGGGCTCGATGAGTTCACTGAGCTCAAACACATCTACCTCAACACCGAACCGGCGCCGTTGAATTGGTTTGGGGTTGATCAGACAGGCTGAAACCCTCACCACAGGCAGGTTTTTGCATCACCCATAAAAACAAAATCGCCCCACCCCAAACCGCTGCCGACGTTCCCTTTGAGGAGTTGATCCCATGAAAGCCTTGCTCTTGCTTGCAACCCTTACCCTGCCGCTTCTGGCCCAGGCGGCGGAACCCGAGTCCTGCGCCACGGTGCGTTTTTCCGATGTCGGCTGGACCGACATCACCGTCACCACCGCCATCACCAGCGAAGTGCTGGAGTCCCTCGGCTACACCACCAAAACCACCCTGCTGTCGATCCCCGTGACCTACCGCGCACTGGCCTCGGGCAAGGATCTGGATGTGTTCCTCGGCAACTGGATGCCCACCACCGAAAACGACATCAAACCGTTCCGCGACGCCGGCACCGTGGAAACCGTGCGCGCCAACCTGCACGGCGCCAAATACACCCTGGCGGTGCCGGATTACGTGTACGACGCCGGGCTGCACGACTTTGCCGACATCGCCAGATTCAAGGACAAACTCAACGGCCAGATCTACGGCATCGAACCGGGCAACGACGGCAATCGGCTGATCCAGAGCATGATCGACAAGGACGCCTTCGGCCTCAAGGATTTCAAAGTCGTCGAATCCAGCGAAGCGGCGATGCTCTCGCAACTCAAACGCGCCACCCGCAAGAACGAATGGATGGTCTTTCTCGGTTGGGAACCGCACCCGATGAACACCCGCAACAAGATGAAGTACCTCAGCGGTGGTGATGAATATTTCGGCCCGAATTTCGGCCAGGCGACGGTCTACACCAACGTGCGCAAGGACTACCTCACGGAGTGCAGCAATGTCGGCAAGTTGTTGCAGAACATGGAGTTCAGCCTGGCGATGGAGAACCAGTTGATGGATGCGGTACTCAATCAGAATCAGAAACCGCGTGCGGCGGCGAAAGCGTGGTTGAAGGCGAATCCGCAGGTGTTGGAGACCTGGTTGGCGGGGGTGAATAGTCGGGACGGGCGCGATGGGATGAAAGTGGCCAGTGCCAACCTGACTCACTGACGTTAACCCCCCACTGCCAATCACAAATCCCCCGGTAGGAGCTGCCGAAGGCTGCGATCTTTTGACCTTGATCTTTAGCGGTAGAGAAAAGATCAAGGTCAAAAGATCGCAGCCTTCGGCAGCTCCTACCGGGGGATCTTTTTTGTGTACGACGGAGCCCCTTGTGTGCGGGCTTGCCCGCGAAGGCGGCGTGTCGGGCAACATTTTTCAACCAGGCAACTGACGACCGGCAGCAAAAATAAATTGCCACAATATATTACCTGCGTCATATTACACGCGTAATAAACACCCGATCCCCACAGGTATTCCCCATGACCAGCATGCCCACCGTTGAACCCGACCTGGCTGTCCCGGTGACCACCAAGCCGCCCGTGCTTAAACGTCTGCTCGTGCTGACCGTGGCCATCGCAGCACTGGTCGGCATCGGGTTGTACGGCGCCCACTGGTGGACCGCCGGGCGTTTTCTCGAAGCCACCGACGATGCCTACATTGGCGGCGACGTCACGGTGATCGGGCCGAAAGTCGCCGGGTACATCGAAGAAGTGCTGGTCACCGACAACCAGAAGGTCAAGGCCGGCGATGTGCTGGTGCGGCTCGATTCCCGCGACTACCGCGCCAACCTGGCCAAGGCTGAAGGCGCGGTGGCTGCTGAAGAAGCGCTGCTCGCCAACCTCGATGCCACCGAACAACTGCAACACGCGGTGATCGGCCAGGCCCGCGCCGAGATTGATGCGGCGGGTGCCGAAACCGCTCGTTCACGGGACGACGATGCACGTTACAAAAAACTGGTCGGCAGCAACGCCGTCTCGGTGGAAAGCGCCCAGCGCGCCAACGCCACGTTCAAGACCGCCCAGGCCATCAGCGCCCGGGCCCAAGCCGAATTGCTGGCCAGCCAACGCCAACTGGACGTGATCGAAACCCAGAAACAACAAGCCCGCGCTGCGCTGATGCAAGCCAAGGCCGAGCGTGATCTGGCGCAATTGAATGTCGGCTACACCGAATTGAAAGCCCCGGTGGACGGCGTGGTCGGCAATCGCCGGGCGCGGGTCGGCGCGTATGCCCAGGCCGGTTCGCAACTGCTGTCGGTGGTGCCGTCCAGCGGGCTGTGGGTCGATGCCAATTTCAAGGAAGACCAACTGGCGCGCATGACGTCCGGGCAACGGGTGATCATCCGCGCCGACGTGCTGTCGGGCCAGGTGTTCCACGGTCACCTGGACAGCCTCGCCCCGGCCAGTGGCGCGCAGTTCAGCGTGTTGCCGCCGGAAAACGCCACGGGCAACTTCACCAAAATCGTCCAGCGCGTGCCGGTGCGCATCGTGCTTGATCCAGCCGACGGCGTGCTCGGTCATCTGCGTCCGGGCCTGTCGGTCACCGCTGAAGTCGATACCCGCGCCGAAGACAAAACCCCTGCCGTGGCCAGCGCGCCATGAGCCGCGCCGTCGCCGTCCCGGCGCAACCGTTCAATGCCGCTGACATGGCGACGGCGACCAAAGTTTTCGCCTTCGCCAGCATGTGCATCGGCATGTTCATTGCGTTGTTGGACATCCAGATCGTCTCCGCCTCGTTGCGCGATATCGGCGGCGGACTCTCGGCCGGCACCGACGAAACCGCGTGGGTGCAGACCAGTTACCTGATTGCCGAAATCATCGTCATTCCGCTATCCGGCTGGTTGTCCCGAGTGTTCTCGACCCGTTGGCTGTTCTGCGCCTCGGCGGTCGGCTTCACCCTGGCCAGCCTGCTCTGCGGCGCGGCCTGGAACATCCAGAGCATGATCGCCTTCCGCGCCCTGCAAGGGTTTCTCGGTGGCTCGATGATCCCGCTGGTGTTCACCACCGCATTCTTTTTCTTCACCGGCAAACAACGGGTGATCGCCGCCGCGACCATTGGTGCGGTGGCTTCGTTGGCGCCGACCCTGGGGCCGGTGATCGGTGGCTGGATTACCGACATTTCATCCTGGCACTGGCTGTTCTACATCAACCTGGTACCGGGGATTTTCGTCGCCGTGGCGGTGCCGATGCTGGTGAAGATCGACCAGCCGGAATTGTCCCTGCTCAAGGGTGCCGACTACCTCAGCATGGTGTTTATGGCGCTGTTTCTCGGCTGCCTGGAATACACCCTCGAAGAAGGCCCGCGCTGGAACTGGTTCAGCGACAGCACGATCCTGACCACCGCCTGGATCAGCGGCCTCGCCGGCCTGGCCTTCATCGGCCGGACGCTGCACGTGGCCAATCCGATCGTCGATCTGCGCGCCTTGAAGGACCGTAACTTCGCCCTCGGCTGCTTCTTTTCATTCGTCACCGGGATCGGCCTGTTCGCCACGATTTACCTGACGCCGCTGTTCCTCGGTCGGGTGCGTGGCTATGGCGCGCTGGACATTGGCCTGGCGGTTTTTTCCACCGGGGTGTTCCAGATCATGGCGATTCCGCTGTACGCCTTTATGGCCAACCGCATCGACCTGCGCTGGATCATGATGACGGGCCTGGGGCTGTTTGCGTTGTCGATGTGGGATTTCAGCCCGATCACCCATGACTGGGGCGCCAAAGAATTGATGCTGCCCCAAGCCCTGCGCGGGATTGCCCAGCAACTGGCGGTGCCGCCCGCGGTGAGGCTGACCCTGGGTGGGCTGGCGCCCGCGCGGCTCAAACATGCGTCGGGGCTGTTCAACCTGATGCGCAACCTGGGCGGCGCCATCGGCATTGCCGCGTGCGCCACCATCCTCAATGACCGCACTAACCTGCACTTCACGCGGTTGGCCGAACATTTGAACAGCACTAACGAAGCACTGAATCAGTGGCTGTCCCAGGTCGGCAACAACTTTGCCGCCCTCGGCCAAAGCGGTGACGCGGGGGTCACCGCCAGCCTGCATCAGCTGTGGTTGCTGACCTACCGCGAAGCCCAGACGCAAACCTATGGCGACGCGTTTTTGATGATCATGGTCTGCTTCATCATCGCGACGCTGATGGTGCCCTTGATGCGCAAGGTGCAACCACCGGCCGCGCCGTCAGCCGATGCCCATTGATCAGGCTTGCGGCATTTTGCGGAAGCCGATCGCCAGGCGGTTCCAGGCGTTGATCGTGGTAATGGCCACGGTCAGGTCGACCATTTCCTTGGGGCTGAACTCGGAAACGGCCAGTTCGTAGTCTTCGTCCGAGGCGTGGGTCTGGCTGATCAGGGTCAGGGACTCGGTCCAGGCCAGGGCCGCACGTTCACGGGGGGAGAAGAACGGCGTTTCACGCCAGGCCGACAAGGTGTACAGACGACGCTCTTCTTCACCGCCCTTGCGGGCATCGGCGCTGTGCATATCGAGGCAGAACGCGCAGCCGTTGATTTGCGAGGTGCGCAGCTTGACCAATTCGATCAGGTTCTTTTCCAGCGGCAGTTTCGAGACGGCGGTTTCCAGGGCGATCATGGCTTTGAGGGCGTCTGGGGAAGCGGTGTAGAAATCGATACGGGGTTTCATGGTGGGGCTCCGTCACAAGTGGGTGTGGCGTTAAGTTAAGCCCGCTCGCCCCAGGGACAAATAGCCAATATTCGGGAAGACGAGGAGGCCATTGTCGCGCCAGCTTAAAAGACAATGGCCAGCGCTCGGTCCGCGCCACTGGAATGCGATCAATGCCCAGGCCTGCCAGCGGGCCCGCGCCCGCATTGCATCTGCCGTGAACACAGCATTTGTGTCCGGTTCAGATCCAATGTGGGAGCGGGCTTGCTCGCGAAGAGGCCAGCACTGCCTCCCGCTATCCTTGTCCACGTTTACGCAACCACTGCAAAAACCCTTTCTTCTCCACCGCTTTCGGCACGTCCTGAGTCAATGCCTGGGCCGTGTGCAAACGGTAATCGAGCAACGCCTTCATCGCTTCGCTGATGTCGTGACGGGCATCGAGGCACGGTTTGAGGTATTCCTTCTCGATGCGGTACAGCGAGCAAAAAGTCTTGGCCGAAAAGTCCGCGGGCACTGATTCGTCAGAGAGAATCCCGGCCTCGCCGATCACCTCGCCCGGGCCCATGCGCCCGGCTTCGAACTTGACCCCGGCCCGGGTCAAGGCTACCGAAACCACACCGGACTCAATGATAAACAAGTGATCGCTGACCTCCCCGCCCGCCAGGATCATGTCCCCGGCGCGGAAGGTCTGCAGTTTCATGTTCTGGCTGAAGGTTTCTTTTTCTTCCTGGCGCAGCGTGGAGAAGATGCTCGAACTGTCCAGCAGTGCCCGTGGTCGCGAGAGGTTAGCCGGCGCATTGGATTCGACGCTCGACAACAGGCTGACACCAGACGCCTGCAAATGCCGGTACGCCAGGTCGAACAGCTGATTGCGGACCATGCGCTTCTGGTCCATGGAGACGACGAAGCCGCTGATTTCATACTCCACGCCGCTGCTGCTGGAGCTTTTCAACGCCACGCACGGCGCCGGTTTGTTGAGCAGAAAGCGGCAGCCCTGCATCGCGCGTTCCAGCGCTTCGATCACCGTGTGCGGCCGGGCGTGGGGGCTCAGCTCCAGGCTGATGGAAACGCCAAAAATATCGCTCGGGCGGCTGAAGTTGATGATTTTGGCCTTGGCCGCCAGCGAGTTGGGAATCACCGCCAGGCTGCCTTGGGCGGTTTGCATGCGCGTGGCTCGCCAGTCAATGTCGGTGACCCGGCCTTCGGTGCCGTCGATGGAGATCCAGTCATCGATTTGATACGGCTTGGTGGTGTTCAGCACGATCCCGGAGAACACATCGCTGAGGGTACTTTGCAGCGCCAGGCCGACGATGATCGCCACCGCGCCGGAAGTGGCGAGCACGCCCTTGACCGGCAGGTCCAGCACATAGGCCATGGCCGCGATGATCGCGATCAGGAAAATCACCGCGCCGAGCAAATCCTGGAGCAGGCGCCCGGTGTGCCCGACCCGCTGCATCATCACCGCGCCGATCAGCACCGTCAGGGTTCGCGCGCCGAACAGCCACCAACCGATCTGCAAACCGGTGGCCGCCAGGTGCAACGGCACGTTGTCGGCCCAGGGCGCGACCTCCAACGGGTTCAGGCCTTCGTTGAACAGCACCGCGCTGAACAACGCGAAGATCACCAGCCGCACCAGCAGCTTCCAGTTGCTGGCGTTGGTGCTGATCAAACGCCATAACCCCAGATCGATCAGGATCAGGACCAGCGCGGCGAGCAGCGGGTGATCGGTGAGCAGTGACAGCATCAAGCAACTCCAGCAAGGGCCAATGGTGCAAACATCTCACACATTGTAGGAGCTGGCGAAGCCTGCGATCTTTTGATCGTGATCTTATTGAAGTCGCTGAAAATCAAAGGCCGGATCAAAAGATCGCGGCCTTCGCCAGCTTTTTACAGTGGGTTTGCGATGTTGCGGAATTTAACTGCTCATGCGCCCGAACCGACCCGAGTGAAAATCAGTAAACGCCTGGTGAATTTCTTGTTCGCTGTTCATCACAAAAGGGCCGTGGCCGACGATGGGCTCGTCGATCGGCTCGCCGCTGAGCAACAACACTACTGCGTCGTCATCGGCTTCCAGGCTGAGTTGCTGACCATCACGCTCGAACAGCGCCAACTGCCCCTGACGCACCCGTTCCAGGCCATTGACCTGCACCGTGCCGCGCAGCACCACCAGGGCGGTGTTGCGACCTTGATGCAAGTCCAGGGTCAGCAACTTGCCGGCGTTCAAGCGAATGTCCCAGACATCGATCGGCGTGAAGGTGCGTGATGGCCCGGTATGGCCGTCGAACTCACCGGCGATCAAACGCAGGCTGCCGGCCTGATCCTTGAGCGCGATATTCGGGATGTCGCGGTCGAGAATCGTCTGGTAACCGGCGTCGGCCATTTTGTCCTTGGCCGGCAGGTTGACCCACAGCTGGACCATTTCCAAAGTACCGCCAGTTTTGGCGAAGGCTTCGGAATGGAACTCCTCGTGGATGATCCCCGAGGCAGCCGTCATCCATTGCACATCCCCAGGGCCGATCGTGCCGCCACTGCCGGTGGAGTCACGGTGTTGCACTTCGCCGTCGTAGACGATGGTCACGGTTTCAAAACCGCGGTGCGGATGCTGGCCAACGCCACGTCGTTCAGTGGTTGGGGTGAATTCAGCGGGGCCAGCGTGATCGAGCAGCAGAAACGGGCTGATGTGCTTGGCCAGGTTGTCGTAGGAAAACAACGTGCGAACCGGAAAACCGTCACCGACCCAATGGGCCCGTGGGCTGGTGTAGATACCGATGATGTTTTTCATGGTGCCTCCGAAACAGGTGGGTGAAACATGAACCCAGCTTAAATCTGATACCAATCGAGCACTAGACGGCAAAAACCGGCCTTAGCGTTCTGCCAGCAGGACAATGGCTGCATTGTTCCTATAAAACGGCAGTAGCCAGGATTTTATTTCGGACATAATATCGACAAGTATTACAACCATAATATCCGCCTTCGACTGAGGACCTGATCATGCAAAGCCCCACCCGCGAAGCCACCCTTGCCCAATGGATCGCCCAGGAACAGACGATGCGCGCCCGCCTCGCCGGCCCCGGCAGTTTGTCCATGGCCGAGGTCAGCGCCCTTTCGCCGACCGAGTTTTTCGAGGGCATTGGCAACGGTGAATTGCCTTCGCCACCAATTGGCACGTTGATGGATTTCATTCCGATTGAATGGTCGGCCGGGTTGTTCCTCTTTCAGGGCACCCCGGACTCGCGGCATTACAACCCGTTGGGCACGGTGCATGGCGGCTATGCGGCGACCTTGCTGGATTCATGCATGGGGTGTGCGATTCACACCCAATTGAAGAAAGGCCAGGGTTACACCACGCTGGATCTGCGCATCAGCTATGTGCGAGCGTTGACCGGCGCCAGCGGACCGGTGCGGGCCGAGGGCAAGGTGGTGCATTTGGGGCGTTCGACGGCGTTGGCCGAGGGGCGGATCTATGACGTGGATGGGCGGTTGTATGCGACGGGGTCGACGACTTGCATGATTCTTGAGGCGCGGGGGTAAAGCGAAGATCAAAAGATCGCAGCCTTCGGCAGCGCCTACACCGATGCCCTGTAGGAGCTGCCGAAGGCTGCGATCTTTTGAAGTTGATTCATGACTTGCGGTCAACACTGCTTTGCCCCACCAGCGGTTTTTCTCAAGGAGGCCAGCGCGGATACTCGTGCCCATTCCCACTGCAACCCTGGAGTCTTCAATGTCTGTTCCCGCCTTCGGTCTTGGTACGTTTCGCCTGCAAGGTCAAGTGGTCATCGATTCGGTGAGCACCGGTCTTGAACTGGGCTACCGGGTCATCGACACCGCGCAAATCTACGAGAACGAAGCCGACGTCGGCCAAGCCATCGCCGACAGCGGCGTGCCCCGTCACGACTTGTTCATCACCAGCAAGATCTGGGTCGCCAACTTCGCCAAGGACCGGCTGATCGACAGCCTCAAGCAGAGCCTGCGCAACTTGCAGACCGATTACCTGGACCTGACGCTGATCCACTGGCCATCCCCGGAAGACCAGGTACCGGTCGCCGAGTTCATGGGGGCCCTGCTTGAAGCCAAGCACATGGGCCTGACCCGCCAGATCGGCGTGTCGAACTTCACCGTGGACTTGATGAAACAAGCCATAGCCGCCGTCGGTGCCGAGAACATCGCCACCAACCAGATCGAACTGCACCCGTACCTGCAAAACCGCAAGGTCGTCGAGTTCGCCCAAAGCCAAGGCATCCAGATCACCTCCTACATGACCCTGGCCTACGGCGAAGTGCTGAAAGACCCGGTGATCCAGCAGATCGCCGAGCGCCTGCACGCGACACCGGCGCAAGTCACCCTGGCCTGGGCCATGCAACTGGGTTACGCGGTGATCCCGTCGTCAACCAAACGCGCCAACCTGGAAAGCAACCTGCACGCCTGCGCCCTGACCTTGAGCGAGGCCGACATGGCGCTGATCGCCGGTCTGGAGCGCGGCCATCGTTTGACCAGCCCCAAAGGCATTGCGCCGCACTGGGACTGATCGTCAGCGCTGCCCAAGGCTCTTGTCCAGGCGCGTCATGGTCTGCTGCAAACGCTCGACGGCTTCGTCGATCAATACCCCGCGACCTTCGGCGCAGGCCTGTTCCAATTGCTCGCAGCATTCGATCACCCGCAGCGCCCGAACCATCCGCGCACCGCCCTTGATGCGGTGCGCGACCTCCTGCAGGGCCTGGCGATTGCCTTCGGCATGGGCCGTCAGCAAACGTTGCCGGTCCTCGCGGTTGGTCACGGCCAAGTCATGCACCAGGCGCTCGATTAACGTGCGATCACTACCGACGTACTGCTCCAGCCCACTCAGGTCGATCTCTGAGACTGCCTCGCCGGGAAACCGCGCCGCCAGCCACGCACTCAAGTCCCCCAGAAGAATCGGTTTGAACAGGCAATCATCCATGCCGGCCTCCAGGCAGCGCTGGATTTCTTCGGGTTGGGCATTGGCGGTAAACCCCAGGATCAGCGTGGCGGGTAACCCTTGGGCCTTCTCTTGCGAACGGATCGCCATGGCCAGTTCATAACCGCTGAGCACCGGCATGTTGCAGTCGGTGATCAGCACATCGAACGTATGGGTGCGCCACAGTTCCAGCCCTTGCGCGCCCTCCTGCGCCTCCAGCACCTGATGCCCCAGATAAGCCAGTTGGCGCGACAGCAACAAGCGGTTGGCCGGGTAATCGTCAACCACCAGAATCGTCAACGGTCGGGTCGGCGCGTGCAGCTCATTCGGCGACAGGTCATTAAACGGCTGCGCCGGCAACGCCGGCAGATCCAGACTGAATTCCACTTGCGTGCCCCACCCCGGATCGCTATGAAGCTGCAACCGACCGCCCATCATCTCGATCAGCGAACGGCTGATCACCAACCCCAGCCCCGAACCGCCGCGCCCGGCATGCGGGCTGTTACTGGCCTGGATAAACGGGCTGAACAGTCGCTGGCAATCCGCAGCGCTGATGCCGATGCCGCTGTCTTCAACATCCACGCTCACCGTCAAATGGCCGGGCACGCCGGGCGTCACCCGCAGCGTCAGGCTGACTTCGCCTTCCTCGGTGAACTTGATGGCGTTGCTCAACAAATTCGACAACACCTGCTTGAAACGCGTGGGGTCAATCAGCACATCGCAGTCGCTGTGCTCGTCCAGTTCGACGCGCCAGTCCAATGACTTTTGCCGCGCCAGGCCTTCGAACACCCGGCACACCGATTCCGTCAGCCCCCGCAAATTGGCCCGCTCCGGCGCCAGGGACAAATGTCCGGACTCGATGCGCGCGATGTCCAGAATGTCGCCGATCAACACCAGTAATTGTTGCGCGGCCGTGGACGCCACATCGATGGCGAACCGGTCAATGACGCCCTCCTCGGAGTGTTTGAGGGCCAGTTCGAGCATGCCGATCAAGGCGTTCATCGGTGTGCGGATTTCATGGCTCATGGTCGCCAGGAAGGTGGTTTTCGCCCGATTGGCCTCGTCGGCGACGTCCTTGGCTGCCTGTAGTTGCTGCAACCACTGCTGGCGCTGCTGGATCTGGCGGCGCTGCCAGCCGATCCAGACCAGCGCCAGCAGCATCAAAACGCCGGCGGCGGCGAAACCTCGGAGAATAGTTTGGCGATGACGCAGCCAATAACTGTCCTCCATCACCACGTCATTGCTCCAGCGCGCCACCAATTCGTCCATTTCCTGGGGCGCGATGCTCAGCAACGCCTTATTCAGGATCGAGTGCAGTTCCAGCGCGCCGCGATCCGTGGCCAGCGCTATTCGGGCCGGTTCGTCGCCAACGGTACTGCTGATATGCAAACGCTCACTGAATTGCCGGGCGATCAGATAACGGGCCACGATCAATGAACTGACCGCGGCATCCGCCTGGCCCTTGAGCACCCATTCCATACCCTGGGCCGGGCTTTGTACCTCGACTAAACGTACACCGGGCACCCGGGCCTGGATGAATCCGTACAACGGATGGCCGCGATAAATCGCCAGCCGCTTACCCTCCAGATCGTCCACAGTCTTGGGTGCTCCCGCAGTCGTAGCGCTGACCAATACAAACGGATTTTTCAGATACGCTCGGGTGAAACGCAACTCGGCTTCGCGCTCGGTACTGGGCGTGATGACCGGCAGCAGGTCTATTTCTCCGGCCTTGAGTTGCTGAATCTGACGGTCCAGGGAGCTTCCCCGCTGCATCTTGAAGTTCAACCCGCTGCGTTGGCTGATCAAGGTCAGCAGCTGCGCCGTCAACCCGCTGAACCGGCCCTGGGCATCAAAAAAAGTCAGCGGCGCAAAGTCCTCGATGGCTCCCACAGTGAGCGTCGGGTGCTGATCCAGCCAACGTTGTTCACTGGCGCTCAACACCACCCGTTGCAGCCCCGTGGTGTTGGCCCGGCCGGCACTCCAGCGCTGCTCGATGGCCACGCGCTGATCCATGGGAATCGCCGCCAGCGCGCGATCGACAATACTCGACAACCGCGGATTGCCCTTGTCCAGGGCGAAGCCGAACGGGTTGGCGTCCAGGCCGGAAGGCCCCGCCAACTGAATGTTGTTCAGGTAATTGTTGTTGATCAGGTAATTGGCGCTGATGAAGTCGCCCAGAAACACGTCATCCTGGCCGAACGCGACGGCGCCGAGGGCCTCAAGCGTCGAGGCATACAGATGCAGGCGCGCCTCGGGATAGAACGCCTCGACGCTCGACGCCGGCAGATAGTCATCGACCATCGCCAGGCGTTTTCCGGCCAGGTCATCAGGCATTCGTTCGTCCAGGCGGGTGACCAGCATCGGCTGGTCTTCGGCATAGGCCAGGGACCGGGTCAGTTCGGGATCGGCCACCTCAAAATTATTCGACGTGCCGAGCACATCCAGTTGATCGTGCTTGAGCGCCTGCATCGCCGCCTCGCGAGTGCGATAACGCACGACCTCGACCTTGAGGTGCAGCAGTTGCGCGAGCACATCGGCGTAATCGGCGGTGATGCCTTCCAGTTCGTCGTGGTTGCGCGTCACCTCGAACGGCGGGTAGTCCGGCCCCGAGACACCGAGGCGTAACACCCGCTTTTGGCGCAGCCATTGCCAGTCCTTTTCGTCCAGCCGAACCTCGTATCCGGCCACCGTCGAATGCCCCAGCAATTGCAGTGGTTGCGATTCTTCAGCCCGCGCGACGGCAACGTGCAGCACGCTGAACAGCAGCAGGCCCCACAAACAGGTTCGCACGGGCCGGCTCGTTCAGATCAGATGGTTGCGTTGGGCGAAGTCGCGCAGGTGTACCGCCGAGCTCACCCGCAGTTTCTCGATCAGCCGCGTCTTGTAGGTGCTGACCGTTTTGTGGCTCAGGTACATGGCCTCGGCAATGGCTTTGTTGCTCATCCCCCGGGCCAGTTGCTGCAGGATGGTCAGTTCGCGATTGGACAATGAGTCAATCATCTGCTTTTCGCTGCGTTGCAGATTGTCCAGCGACACCGAGGGCAGCCGGGCGAAATAGGTATAACCGGCCATGACCGCTTGCACCGCTTTGTGTAATTGACTCAAGTGATTGGTCTTGGCGACATACGCCAGGGCACCGGCACGCATGCAGCGCTCTTGAAAAAACAGTGGGTCGAGGGAGGTAAAAGTCAGCACCCGGCACGTTAGATCGCTGGTCTTGATTCGCTCCAGCACCTCCAGCCCGTCGAGGGAAGGCATCACCAGGTCGAGCACCAACAGATCGGGCAAATGCTCACGCAGCATCGACATGACTTCGTTGCCGTTGGACACCTCGTAGATACGTTTGAACCCCTCTTGCTTCAGCACCATTGTGACGGCGGCACGCACTACCGGATGATCGTCCGCAATCAACGCTGACTTCATGGCAACCCCCAGTGCAACGGAATAACGATTGCGCAGCGTCTGGCCACGGATACCCCTGGAACAGGGCCGGGATAGACGCAACGGCTGCGCAAAGACTTTTGCACGGGCGCAACGGGGAATCTACCTGTCAGATCTGACAGTGCCGACGAACGGTAGGCCCTCATCAACCGAGCTTTTGCTTGTAGATCGGGGTCAACCAGGGTTGGTCGTCCGGCACCGAGGGGTCGATGAGCATCATCAACCGCTCAAGGGTGGCCAAGTCAGGCAAAGCTTCGTGGCTGACTTGGACTTTTTGCCGTAAGCCCGCCGGGATCGGCAGCGATTGGCCGTAGTCGCCGTTATAGATCAGCGTGTGCCGCACCTGCGGGTTATCCAGGAAAAACGCCAACAGGTCCAAATCCCCGTCCGCCAGTGAGGCGTTGATCACCACCAGATCAAACGGCTCGCACCCGTACTCCACCAGCGTCAGCAGCTCTGCAAGGCTTTGCGACGGCGCCACCCGGTAATAATCGAGCTGATTGCAGAGCCGCTCGACTTTCATCCGATGGAAATGCTCCTCGTCGGCGATCAGGATTCGTAAGGCTTTGTTTGGCAATGTGGCCCCCCAGGACGTGACAAGTTCATGAGGGGCGCAAGGCTACGGAACACTTGAGGTTGTTTCTGTAGGATCTTTCCTAAATGTCGAGATTACTGTGAGCGCGAGGCTGGCCCGCGAAGAACGTTGCTGCGGTCCCGTTCGGGGACTGAGGTGAGTTCATCGCGGGCAAGCCTTGCTCCTGCAACTGGCGGGATTACTGCCAGCCAAACCGGCGAATGTAGAAGCCCTTCACCGCTTGGGTCAGCCCCATGTACGCCAGCAAAATCAGCGGCAGGAACACGAAGTACAGCGATGGCAGCGCCTGCAGTTTGAAGTAGTGCGCCAGCGGCCCCATCGGCAGGAAGATCCCCACCGCCATGATCACGCCGGTCATGATCATCAACGGCATCGCCGCACGGCTTTGCAGGAACGGGATCTTCGGCGTGCGGATCATGTGCACGATCAACGTCTGGGTCAGCAGCCCCACCACAAACCAGCCGGACTGGAACAGGGTCTGGTGATCCGGGGTGTTGGCGTCGAACACGTACCACATCAAGGCAAACGTGGTGATGTCGAAGATCGAGCTGATCGGCCCGAAAAACAGCATGAACCGCCCGACGTCAGCCGGCTGCCAGCGCTGGGGTTTTCTGAGCATTTCTTCATCGACGTGATCGAACGGGATGGCGATCTGCGAAATGTCATACAACAGGTTCTGCACCAGCAGGTGCATCGGCAGCATCGGCAGGAACGGGATAAACGCACTGGCCACCAACACCGAGAACACGTTGCCGAAGTTCGAGCTGGCGGTCATTTTGATGTACTTGAGCATGTTGGCGAAGGTCCGGCGCCCTTCCAGCACGCCCTCCTCCAGCACCATCAGGCTTTTTTCCAGGAGGATGATGTCGGCGGCTTCCTTGGCGATGTCCACCGCGCTGTCCACCGAAATACCGATGTCGGCGGTGCGCAGTGCCGGGGCGTCGTTGATCCCGTCGCCCATGAAACCGACCACATGCCCATTGGCCTTGAGCAAACGGACAATGCGCTCCTTGTGCGACGGCGTCAGTTTGGCGAAGACGTTGGTGGTCTCCACCGCCAGCGCCAGTTCGGCGTCGCTCATGCGCTCGACGTCATTGCCCATCAGCAGGCCTTGTTGCTCCAGGCCGACTTCGCGGCAGATCTTGGCGGTCACCAGCTCGTTGTCGCCGGTCAGCACTTTCACCGCAATGCCATGGGCCGCCAGGGCGCGCAGGGCCGGCGCGGTGCTTTCCTTGGGCGGATCGAGGAATGCGACGTAACCGATCAGGGTCATCTGTTGCTCGTCGGCGATGCTGTAGACCGCTTGTTCCTTGGGCGTGTGCCGCGCCGCCACGGCCACCACACGCAAGCCTTCTTCGTTGAAAGACGCCGTCACTTCACGGATGCGCGCCAACAGCTCATCGGTCAGTGGCTCATCGTTATCGCCATGACGCACCCGGGTGCAACCGGCGAGGATTTCTTCCACCGCGCCTTTGCACACCAGCAAGTGATGCAGCTGATCATGCTCGGCCACCACCACCGACATGCGCCGGCGAGTGAAGTCGAACGGCACTTCATCGACCTTGGCAAACGCCGTGGCCACTTCCAGTTCACGGTGCACCTCGACGTGTTGCAGCACCGCCACGTCCAGCAGGTTTTTCAGGCCGGTCTGGTAGTAGCTGTTGAGGTAAGCCATTTCCAGCACGTCATCGGACTCTTCGCCCCAGACGTCCACATGCCGGGCGAGGAAGATCTTGTCCTGGGTCAGGGTCCCGGTCTTATCGGTGCACAGCACGTCCATGGCGCCAAAGTTCTGGATCGCGTCGAGGCGTTTGACGATGACTTTCTTGCGCGACAGGAACACCGCGCCCTTGGCCAACGTCGAGGTGACAATCATCGGCAGCATTTCCGGGGTCAGGCCCACGGCGATGGACAGCGCGAACAGCAGCGCCTGCATCCAGTCACCCTTGGTGAAGCCGTTGATGAACAACACCAGCGGCGCCATCACAAACATGAAACGGATCAGCAACCAACTGACCTTGTTGACCCCGGTCTGGAACGACGTCGGCGCGCGGTCGGTGGCGCTGACCCACTGGGCCAGGGCACCGAAATAGGTGCTGTTGCCGGTGGTCAGGATCACCGCCATCGCGGCTCCGGAGACCACGTTGGTGCCCATGAACAGAATGTTGTCCAGGTCCAGCGGGTTGCTGGTGTCGCTGTCCTGCTGGCGCGGGAATTTTTCCACCGGCATCGATTCACCGGTCATCGCGGCCTGGCTGACGAACAGGTCCTTGGCGCTGAGTACCCGGCAGTCGGCCGGGATCATGTCGCCGGCCGAGAGGACGATCAGGTCCCCCGGCACCAGTTGTTTGATCGGCAGCTCGATGCGTTGCGCGCCTTGGCGCATGACGGTCGCGGTGTTGCTCACCATCGCCTTGAGCGCATCGGCGGCCTGGTTGGACTTGGCTTCCTGCCAGAACCGCAGCAAGGTCGAGAGCACCACCATGGAGAAAATCACCACGGCGGCTTTGATGTCTTCGGTCACCCAGGAGACCACCGCCAACAACGTCAGCAGCAGGTTGAACGGGTTTTTGTAGCAGTGCCACAAGTGCACCCACCACGGCAGCGGCTGCTCATGTTCGACTTCGTTGAGGCCGTATTGCTCGCGCAGGGCATCGGCTTCGAGCTCGCTCAAACCATCGCTGTGGCTGCCGAGTTGTTCCAGCAGGTGGCCGGTGTCGCTGTTGGCCGCCGACACCAGGGTTTGCGCCAGGGTCGGCGGCACTTCACGGCTGACCGTGGTGTCGTTGATGCTTTCCAGCAACGCCAGGCGACGGAAGTGCCGGGCGATGTGGCGGGTGCGCAGGAATCCGGCGAAGAATTCTTTGAGCAAGGTCAGGTTCATGGCAGTTGCCCCAGGGTCAGCCGGGAAACCGTCGAGCAGGCGTGTCGAGTCGCCGCAATGACGACACAAAGGTCGAGCATCACGCACGGTTCAGCGTCGATGAGAGGGACGTCGGGAATCGGGCCGCCACTGGCCGCGATCGGGATGCCGCTACTCGCTTGTCAGCAAGGTAACGGCAGGAAAAAAGCTGCGCGTTAGCGTGCCGAGAAGGTGCCGGTTACTGCAACCGGCCGACTACTGTCACTCGAACAAGTACCCACTGTGGGTCTCCGCTATTGATGAAAACGCGCGAAGCTTACGCCCCGATTTCTGGAGAGTAAACGATGCCGGGACGTGTGCCGGGGGAATCGGCGGGTTCTTCAGGAAGGGTTCAGGATTGATCGATTTGCCGCCCACAAAAGCAAAAGATCGCAGCCTTCGGCAGCGCCTACAGGGTGTACGCCATCCCAATGTAGGAGCTGCCAAGGGCTGCGATCTTTTGAGGATCGCCCTGGTATCAGCTAGCAGTGGCCAACAACAGATCCATCACCGAACGGCTATGCCCACGGTTCTTGCCATGGTCGTACAGCGACCCGGCAATCTCGTCCGCGCGAATCGGCAGGATCGACAGCAGGGTGTCGCTCAAGCCGTGGCTGGCCTGGCAGAAGCCCTGCATGTAGATGCCGGCCTTGCAGCGCTCGTCGGTGATCAGTTTGTAATTGCGGTCGACTTCGAAATCGCCCAGGTACTCTTCCAGCGGCGCCAGCAGTTTGCGGTGCATCTGACGCTCGTACCCGGTGGCCAATACCACCGCGTCGTAGTGACGAACCGTGACTTCACCCGTGGCGTTGTTGCGCACCGCCAATTCGATGCCGCGCTCGGTGGCGGTGGCTTTTTCGATGGTGGTCAGGGTGCGGAATACATGGCGGGCAACCCCCGAGACCTTCTGGCGATAGAAGATGCCGTAGATGCGTTCGATCAGGTCGATGTCCACCACCGAATAATTGGTGTTGTGGTACTCGTTGACCAGCCGTTCGCGCTCGCTGCTCGCTTGCTGGAACACCAGGTCGGTGAACTCCGGCGAGAACACTTCGTTGACGAACGGGCTGTCATCAGCCGGCTTCAGGGCCGAACCGCGCAGGATCATGTCCACTTGCACCGACGGGAAGCTGTCGTTCAGGTCGATAAAGGCTTCCGCCGCGCTCTGCCCGCCGCCGATGATCGCGATGCTCATCGGTTGATTGTTCACACACGGCTGCTTGGCCATTTGCGCCAGGTACTGGGAATGGTGGAACACCCGGTCATCATCCTTGAACGCCTTGAACGCCTCGGGAATACGCGGTGTACCGCCAGCGCTGACAACCACCGAACGGGTGGTGCGAACGTGCTGGTGGCCTTGGGCATCACGGGAAATCACCCGCAGCGCTTCGACTTGCTGCTGGTGCAGCACCGGCTCGATGGCCAGCACTTCCTCACCGTAACGGCTTTGCGCTGCAAACTGCCCGGCGACCCAGCGCAGGTAGTCGTTGTACTCCATGCGGCACGGATAGAAAGTGCCGAGGTTGATGAAGTCCACCAGACGACCGTGGTGCTTGAGGTAATTGACGAACGAGTACGGGCTGGTCGGGTTGCGCAAGGTCACCAGGTCCTTGAGAAAGGAAATCTGCAACTCGCTCTGGGTCGACAGCGTGTTGCCATGCCAGCTGTAGTTGGCCTGCTTGTCGAGAAACAGTACATCCAGTTCGCCGTAGCTCGGCCCGCGCTCTTGCAGGGCGATGGCCAGCGCCAGGTTCGAAGGGCCGAAACCGACGCCGATCAGGTCGTGAACGATGGGCGATGCAATTGCCTGTGTCATTTCCAGTGTCCTCTGGATGAACCCCTCAACAAGGGGAGGAAGCCTAAGTGACCTGACCGGCCCGGAGCAGGACAGCAGATCGTCTGTTGAGTAGGAACGAGGACAATGAAAAAAAATTTAACGCGAAAGGATCAATGGGCGTCCCATTGCTTGATGCGGACCCGGCAGTGCTTCATGGCGTTGACGATGTGCTTTTCCACCAGCGCCTTGGAAATCCCCAGGTGTTCGGCGATCTCCGGGTGCGACAGGCCATCGATCTTGCGCAGCAGAAAACTCTCGCGGCACAACTTCGGCAATTCGGCCAAGGCGCGCTGGAGCATGGCCAGGCGTTGGCCGTGGTCGAGGCAGGTGTGGGGCGAGGGGGTGAAATAGCGTTCCTCGGTGTCGAGCACATCCAGGGATTCGACTTGTCGCAAGGCATTGCGCCGATGGTCGTCGATCACCAGGTTGAGCGCGGTGCGATACAGAAACGCCCGGGGCTGCTCGATCGGCGTGTCGCTGGAACGCTCCAGTACCCGCAGATAAGCGTCATGCACCACATCTTCGGCCACCTGACGGTTGCCCAGCTTGGCGTTCAGGAAACACACCAGCTCGCGATAGTAGTTTTCCAACATGACTCCCGGCCGCACGGGGTGCGGTTTCTATCCTTGAGCCAGATCCGCCGCCGCCAAATGGGCAGTGGCACGATGGTGGCAATTTGAGTCGCGTAATTTATAGTAATTCTCATATAGATTTAAAGTGCTGTTTCGGTTTGCCCGACAAATAGTGCTGCTCTATACCTGTAACACTGTGTGTCTTGGCTTAAATTCCGCCCTTCTCTCCTCGTCTACAGGACAGCTCCCCGTCTCTGTCGCCCCCGCGACAGCGCTCAGCTGTCGCCAGATTTCGTGCGTCACCTGGGCGACGGGCCGATTTCCATTGGCCGGAACCCTGCATGAAACGTCCCCGCACCGCACGACGCGCCTTGCTTGTAGCACTGTGTCTGATCCCCGTTATCGCCGTCGCCACCTGGCAGATCCTCCCGCCCGGCCGCGATCAGTTCGCCACCGTGCAAGTCAGTCGCGGCGACATTGAAAGCAGCGTCACGGCCCTCGGCACCCTGCAACCGCGACGTTATGTCGATGTCGGCGCCCAGGCGTCGGGGCAGATCCACAAGATCCACGTGGAAGTCGGCGACGTGGTCAAGGAAGGCGATCTGCTGGTGGAGATCGACCCGTCCACCCAACAGGCGAAACTCGACGCCGGGCGGTTTTCCATCGACAACCTCAAGGCCCAGTTGCAAGAGCAAAAAGCCCAACACGAACTCGCCCGGCAGAAATACCAGCGCCAACAGAACCTCGCCGCCGGTGGCGCCACCCGTGACGAAGACGTGCAGACCGCCCGGGCCGAGCTGCGCGCCACCCAGGCCCGGGTCGAAATGTTCCAGGCGCAGATCCGCCAGGCCCAGGCCAGCCTGCGCAGTGACCAGGCCGAACTCGGTTACACGCGCATTTATGCCCCCATGAATGGAACCGTGGTGGCCCTCGACGCCCGGGAAGGCCAGACCCTCAATGCCCAGCAGCAAACGCCGTTGATTCTGCGCATCGCCAAGTTGTCGCCGATGACGGTGTGGGCCGAGGTTTCGGAAGCGGACATCGGCCACGTCAAACCCGGCATGAACGCCTGGTTCACTACCCTCAGCGGTGGCAACCGGCGCTGGAACAGCACGGTGCGGCAGATCTTGCCGATCCCGCCCAAGCCACTGGACCAGACCAGTCAGGGCGGCGGCAGCCCTGCCAGCGCCAACAAAAGCGGCAGCGGTCGCGTGGTGCTCTACACCGTTTTGCTCGACGTCGACAACGCCGATAACGCCTTGATGGCCGAGATGACCACCCAGGTGTTCTTCGTGGCGGCCCAGGTGAAAAACGTCCTGACCGCACCGATTGCCGCACTACAGGGTGGCCGGCATGCCGACCGCCAGACTGCCCAGGTTGTCGCCAAAAATGGCGCGATTGAACAACGCGAGGTGCACACCGGCATCAGCGATCGCCTGAAAGTGCAGATCCTCGAGGGCCTCGGCGAAGACGATCACCTATTGATCGGCCCGACTGACGGGAGTGGCGGCTGAATGCAGACGCCCCTGATCGACCTGCAGGACATCCGCAAAGTCTACGGCGGCGGTGACGCGCCGGAAGTTCACGTGTTGCGCGGCATCGACCTGGCGATTCATGCCGGCGAGTTCGTCGCCATCGTCGGCGCGTCCGGTTCGGGCAAATCGACGCTGATGAACATCCTCGGTTGCCTCGACCGGCCGACCTCGGGCGAATACCGCTTCGCCGGGGAAAACGTCGCCGGGCTGGACAGCGATGAACTGGCCTGGCTGCGCCGCGAAGCGTTTGGTTTTGTGTTCCAGGGCTATCACCTGATTCCGTCCGGCTCGGCCCAGGAAAACGTCGAGATGCCGGCGATCTACGCCGGCACCCCGGCCGCCGAGCGCCACGCCCGTGCCGCCGCCCTGCTCGACCGCCTCGGCCTCGCGTCGCGTACCGGCAACCGCCCGCACCAGCTCTCCGGCGGCCAGCAGCAACGGGTGTCGATTGCCCGCGCCTTGATGAATGGCGGCCACATCATCCTCGCCGACGAACCCACCGGCGCCCTCGACAGCCACAGCGGCGCCGAGGTCATGACCTTGCTCGACGAACTGGCGAGCCAGGGCCACGTGGTGATCCTGATCACCCACGACCGCGAAGTGGCGGCCCGGGCCAAGCGCATCATCGAAATCCGCGACGGCCTGATCATCAGCGACAGCGCTCGCGACACCCCCACCGCGCAAACCCCGGCCAACCCCGGCGCGCTGCAAGCGGTGGACCTGCGCAAGCGCCTCAGCGAAGGCGCCGATGCCACGGGCGCCTGGCGCGGCGAGTTGGTGGACGCGGTGCAAGCCGCCTGGCGGGTGATGTGGATCAACCGTTTCCGCACGGCCCTGACCTTGCTCGGCATCATCATCGGCGTGGCGTCGGTGGTGGTCATGCTGGCGGTGGGTGAAGGCAGCAAGCGCCAAGTAATGGCGCAGATGGGCAAGTTCGGCTCGAACATCATTTATCTGGGCGGTATATCGCCGCATCCCCGGGCGCCCCAGGGCATCGTGACCCTGGACGATCTCGCGGCCCTCGCTACGCTGCCGCAGATCATCCGGATCATGCCGGTCAACGGCGCCGAGGCCGGCGTACGCTTCGGCAATCTCGACCACATCAGCTACGTCGGCGGCAATGACGTCAACTTTCCGAAGATCTTCAATTGGCCCGTGGTCGAAGGCAGCTATTTCACCCAGGCCGACGAAAATGCCGGGGCAGCCGTGGCGGTGATCGGCCATAAAGTGCGGACCAAACTGCTCAAGGATGTCGCCAACCCCATCGGCCAATACATCCTGATCGAAAACGTGCCGTTCCAGGTGGTCGGCGTACTCGCCGAAAAAGGCGCCAGCTCCGGCGAGTCGGACAGCGACAACCGCATCGCCATCCCCTACACCGCCGCCAGCGTCCGCCTGTTCGGCACCTACAACCCCGAATACGTGGCCATCGCTGCGGCGGATGCGCGCAAGGTCAGGGACACCGAAAAAGCCATCGAGCAATTGATGCTGCGCCTGCACAACGGCAAGAAGGATTTCGAGCTGACCAACAACGCCGCCATGATCCAGGCCGAAGCGCGCACGCAAAATACCCTGTCGCTGATGCTCGGCTCGATTGCCGCGATCTCCTTGCTGGTGGGCGGCATCGGTGTGATGAACATCATGCTCATGACCGTACGCGAACGCACCCGCGAGATCGGTATCCGCATGGCCACCGGCGCCCGTCAGCGCGATATCCTGCGCCAGTTCCTGACCGAAGCGGTGATGCTCTCGGTGGTCGGCGGGCTGGCCGGGATCGCCCTGGCGTTGATCGTCGGCGGCGTGCTGATTCTCAGTGACGTCGCGGTAGCGTTCTCCTTGGTCGCGGTGCTCGGCGCCTTCGGCTGCGCCCTGGTCACCGGTGTCGTCTTCGGCTTTATGCCGGCCCGCAAAGCTGCTCGCCTTGACCCGGTCACGGCCCTTACCAGTGAATAATCGATCTATGAAGCCGCAACTCAGCCTGTTGACCCTTTGCCTGCTGCTGGGCGCCTGCACCAGTTCCGCCCAGCGCCCCGACAGCGGTATCCAGTCACCCGCTGCCTGGCAGTCGCCGCACAATGAAAGCGCCGCCCTCGACAACTCGAAATGGTGGACGCAATTTGGCAGCCCGCAGCTTGATCAATTGATTGAACAGGCGCGGGCCGGCAGCTTCGACCTGGCCGCTGCCATCGCCCGGGTACGTCAGGCACAGGCGGACACGGTGATTGCCGGCGGCTCATTGCTGCCGGAGGTCAAGGCCGGCGTGAATGCCAATCGACAGAAGCTCATGCGCGGCAATGGCTACAGTCAGCTCGATGCCGACAGCAGCAACAAAGCCGTGGATTACTTCGACGCCAACCTGACGGCCAGTTACGAAATCGATTTCTGGGGCGGCCAACGGGCGTCCCGCGACAGTGCGCAATTCGGCTTGCAGGCCAGCGAGTTCGATCAGGCGACGGTCGAGTTGACGCTGCTCAGCGGTGTCGCCAACAGCTACGCGCAATCACTGTCGTTGCTCGAACAAAGTCGCATCGCCGAGTTGAACCTGGCCAACGCGCAAAATGTTCTGAAACTGGTGCAGACCCGTTTCGATTCCGGCTCGGCGACCGCGCTGGAACTGGCGCAGCAAAAAAGCCTGGTGGCGGCGCAGCAGCGGCAATTGCCACTGGTGCAGCAACAGGCTCAGGACGCGCGAATCAGCCTGGCCGCCCTGCTCGGTCAACCGGTCCAGCGTTTGCCCGCCTCTCAGGAGCGCTTTGATCAACTGACCTGGCCAACCATCCCGGCCGGCGTGCCGAGTGAGCTGATCAGTCGTCGCCCGGACATCGCCCGCGCCGAAGCGCAACTGGCCGCCGCCCAGGCCGACGTCACCGTCGCTCGGGCGAAAATGCTGCCGACGGTGACGCTGAGCGCCGAACTGGGTTCGGGCGCCGATCGCGCCGCCGACATGCTGCGCAGCCCGTTCTACAACCTCACCGCCGGATTACTTGCGCCAGTGTTTAACAACGGTCGCTTGAGCGCCGAGCGCGACAAGACCGTCGCCCGCCAGCAAGAGCTGCTGGAAACCTATCGCGGCGCGATCATCAACGGTTTCGCCGACGTCGAAAAAGCCTTGAACAGCATTCGCGGGCTGGATGAACAGCGTCAGTGGCAAGGTGAAGAACTGAACCAGGCGCAGACCGCGTTCAACATCGCGCAAAGCCGCTATCAGGCCGGCGCCGAAGATCTGCTGACGGTGCTGGAGACCCAGCGCACGCTGTATGCGGCGCAGGATTTGAATGTGCAACTGCGGTTGTCGCGGATGCAGGCGAGCATTGCGTTGTACAAGGCGTTGGGGGGTGGGTGGCAGGTGTTGTAAAGCGTAAAAGATCAAAAGATCGCAGCCTTCGGCAGCTCCTACAGGTGTACACATAACCCCGTAGGAGCTGCCGAAGGCTGCGATCTTTTTGCTCTAGACCTTGGCCTTCAAATGCCGCGCATACCATGGCCGCTGCGGCACCTTGCGGAACAACTGCGCCAACGTCTTCTCGTCTTCACCAAAGGTAATCCGCAGCGCCAGTTTCATGGTCTCCGGGTCCATCTCGACCGACTTGCCGGCCTGCAACCCCGGCGTGGTGCTGCAGCCGTGGGTGGAAGGCCCCAACCACGGATCAGCCACCTCAACCCAACGCCCCGGCGCAAACCACGGCACGCCATTGACCTCAAGCCGGCTGACGTCGCCCGGATGAAAGCGCTCATGGGCGCGGAACCAGTCTTCCAGGCGATCATCGATCCAGCCATGGAAGGCCCAGAACACCGGGTTCACATGAGAGGAAAACGGATCGCCGAGGAAGTCGTTTTCCGGCGCATACCAGCGCGCGGAAAAGTCTGAAGGATCGCGGGCGAACGGCACCGGATGGCCGTTGGACGGATCACGGGGCACCGAAGCCCAGCGCATGTGCAGCCAGTCATGCAGGCCCAACTCGACCTCGGAACCGAACTGCCCAAGGGTGAGCTTCGACAGGTAACGTGGATCACGGTACTGCGATTCCCAGACCTGGAAGTTGCTGTGATAGGTCTCGGCGGTCTTGATGTCGCTGACCCATTGCGTGTACTCGGCATCGTCCTCGGCCAGCCAGGTGGGCGGCAGCGAGGTGCCGTCGTGGTTGTCGAAATACCGGGCGAAGCCGATCCGGTCCCGGGCCAGCTCCGGCTGCGGCAACGGGAAGTGTTGCCACGACGGCAAATCCTGCAGCGAGCGCGCCGTGCCGAGCATGTGCCGGTGCATGAAAAAAAAGTCCACCCCCGAACCGTTGCGATCCTTGTGCTTGCCCCGGGCATCGCGTTCGTTGTCCCGAGGGCCGGGTTGCCAGCCGATGCCGCGCAATGCGCCGCGCTTGTCTTCGGACAAGGTGTGCCATTTGTCACGGCTGGCGTGCCAGAGCTGGTGGAACAGACGGTGCTCGGGGGAAACCAGCCAGGCCAGCAACGGCGGATTGAGACCGGTGCGCTCACGGGCTTCCGGGAACACCCGCTTGACCGCGATAAAGCGATTGTCCTGGGCGGTCAGCATCAGCGGCCGGTCCAGGTTCAACACCCGCCCACTGAGCGTGCCGCTGCCGGCATTGCCGAACCCGGCCCAGACCTCGTCCAGCGCCATGCTGAATTCGTAATCGGGGGTGCCGTGGGCCGCGTTGGCGCTGATCAATCGCCAGCTCAACTGCGCCGCATCGGCCCCGGCGAGGTCGCCGAGCACCCGATAACGCGGCGCTTCGCTGGAACGCAAACGTTCGGCGGTGTCGAGGAAACCGACCAGGCCGCGCCCCTTGTGTCCGACATCGAGAAACACCTCCAGCCCCTCCCGTGGCAGGCCGTCGATACCGGCGTCATGGCCCTCGAAACGAATTTGCCACACGCCACGCAAAGTGTTCGCCAGATGCTGGCCGGCGACGTCCGCCACATCGAATGACGCTTCGCCGGGGGTGATCGTCGGATCGGGTTTCGTCCATTCGCGATGCCCATAAAAAGCCGCAGGCACGGCAGCGCCGGTCAGCGCCAGGCCTGCCATGAACCATCGTCGAGAAATCGTCATTGCCCTACCTGTGTCAGCCATGAAGCAGGCTTTATCCAAGCTAGAACGTTCATCGTCCTCATAAATTTATGGTGGGACGAAAAGATCGCAGCCTTCGGCAGCTCCTACATTGGAATGCGTACCCCCTGTAGGAGCTGCCGAAGGCTGCGATCTTTTAACCCCCACCTAAATTCCTGCGCCGGTCACTCGTTCTTCCCAGATAGCAAAGGCCCCTGCGCCTGTGTCTCGACGGCGAACCTGACTGAGATTGGCAATGACAAAACCACGTTCGAAAAAGGCCCTTTACCTCGGCCTGCCACTGGCCCTGGCGATCAGCGCCGGCGCAGGCTATGCGGCCTGGGATTACTGGTTCAAGGACAATCCCGGTTACCCGGTCAAGGTCATGAAACAGGCCGATGAATTGCAGGAGCGGATACTCTCGTTCGACAGCCACGTCACCGTGCCACTGGACTTCGGCACCGCCGGCAACGAAGCCGACAAGGACGGCACCGGGCAATTCGACCTGGTCAAGACTGGCCGTGGACGCTTGTCCGGCGCGGCACTGACCATTTTCGGCTGGCCGGAAATCTGGAACGGCGCCAACGCCCCGCACCGCCCGACCGCCGGGTTTGTCGACGAGGCCCGGTTCGAGCAGGAAACCCGCTACAAAATCATCAGCACGATGGTCCGCGACTTTCCCAATCAGGTCGCCATCGCCTACACCCCTGACGATTTCCGTCGCCTGCACGGCGAAGGCAAGTTTGCGATTTTCATGAGCATGCTCAACGCCTACCCGCTGGGCAACGACCTGAACGCCCTGGACATGTGGGCGGCCCGAGGCATGCGCATGTTCGGCTTCAGCTACGTGGGCAACAACGCCTGGGCCGATTCATCACGACCGCTGCCATTTTTCAATGACTCGCGCGACGCCCTCGGCGGCCTGTCGGAGATCGGCAAGCAAGCCGTGCACCGTCTCAACGACCTCGGCGTCATCATCGACGTGTCGCAGATGTCGACCAAAGCCCTGGAACAAGTCGCCCAGTTGAGTCGTGCGCCAATGGTCGCGTCGCACTCGGCACCACGGGCCTTGGTGGACATCCCGCGCAACCTCAGCGACCAGGAAATGCAGTTGATCAAAAACAGCGGCGGCGTGGTGCAGATTGTCGGTTTCCCGACCTACATCCGCCCACTGAGCAAGGTCACCCAGGACAAACTCAATGCCCTGCGCGCACGTTTCGACCTGCAACCGCTGCAAGGCCTGGAAATGGCGCTGATGCCGGGCGACCCGATCATCACCGTGTGGTCCGAACAGCGTTTCGGCGAGTACGCCAGCCAGCTCTACGCCATTGTCGAAGCGGAACCCAAAGCCACGCTCAAGGACTACGGCGACGCCATCGATTACGCCGTGAAGAAAATCGGCATCGACCACGTCGGCATCAGTTCCGACTTCAACGATGGCGGCGGCCTGGATGGCTGGAAAGACGTCAGTGAGGCACGCAACGTGACCGCCGAACTGATCAGCCGTGGCTACAGCGAGGCCGACATCGCCAAGCTCTGGGGCGGCAACTTCTTGCGGGTCTGGGACCAGGTGCAGAAGTCTTCCAAACCGGTGGCGAAAAACTGATTTCCTCCTTTGCACAAGCGAACCGAGCCCATGACCAACCGTCGTTCATTCCTCAAGCAGGCCGGGATTCTCGCCGCCGGCCTGCCCCTGGCCAGTGCGGTCAACCTGCCAGCGCTGGCCGCCACGGCGCCGCCGCTGCCCAAGAACAAATGGGCGCAATTGCGCCAGCTGTTCAATCTGGACCCGGACTACCTGCACCTGGCCAACTTCCTGGTGACCTCGCACCCTAGACCGGTGCGCGAAGCCATCGACCGGTACCGCGCCAGTATCGACCGCAACCCGGGGCGGGCCATGGATTGGGACTTGCAGGAAACCGAGAAACGCGAGCAAAACGTGCGTGTCTGGGCCGGTCGCTACCTCAAGGCCAAACCTGAACAGATCGCGCTGACCGGCAGCACCACCGAAGGCCTGGCGATGATCTACGGCGGCATCCATGTGCGCCCGGATCAGGAAATCCTCATCAGCGAACACGAACACTACTCCACCAACTACAGCCTCGATTACCGCCAGCAGCAGCAAGGCACCAAGGTCCGCAAGATCAAGCTGTTCGAGAGCAGCCATGACCTCTCGGTGGACGAAGTGCTGGGCTCGCTCAACAAAAGTATCCGCCCCGAAACCCGCGTGCTGGGCATGACCTGGGTGCACTCGGGCAGCGGCGTGAAACTGCCGATCGGCGAGATCGGCAAACTGGTGGACGAGCACAACCGCCAGCGCGAAGAAAAGGACCGCATCCTGTATGTGGTCGACGGCGTGCACGGCTTCGGCGTCGAAGACCTCGACTTTCCCGACATGCACTGCGATTTCTTCATCGCCGGCACCCACAAATGGATGTTCGGCCCGCGCGGCACCGGGATCATCTGCGCCCGTTCCGCCGAGCTCAAAGACGTGACCCCGTCGATCCCCACGTTCTCCGAAGCCACCGATTTCGCGACCATCATGACCCCCGGCGGCTATCACAGCTTCGAGCATCGCTGGGCGCTGGACGAAGCCTTCAAGTTGCACCTGGAACTGGGCAAGGCCGAGGTTCAGGCCCGCGTCCACGGGCTCAATACCTACGCCAAAAATCGCTTGCTGGAACACCCGCAAATCGAGCTGGTCACCCCGCCAAGCCCGCAGCTGTCCGCCGGTTTCACGTTCTTCCGGGTCAAGGATCGCGACTGCGAAAAAATCGCCGCGCACCTGATGGCGAACCGTGTGGTCTGCGATGCGGTGGACCGTGACGTCGGCCCGGTGGTGCGCATCTCCCCCGGCCTGCTCAACAGCGAACACGACATCGACCGCTTCATGGCCGTGCTGGAAAAAAGCTTGTGATCTTCATTAACCGAGATGATTCATGAACATTAATCTGCTGACCGTGCCGCTCAAGGCACTGGCGCTGGCCGGCCTCATGGCCGCGCTGCTGCCGACCGCCGCACAAGCGGCTGCCGCACCGCAACCGGGCAAAGTCTTCAAGGATTGCCGCGACTGCCCGGAACTGGTCGTACTGCCGGCCGGGACGTTCACCATGGGCACGCCGGAAGATGAAGTCGGCCGCGAGCCCGATGAAGGCCCGCTGCACGAGGTGACGTTCGCCAAGGCGTTTGCCATCAGTCGCTTTCAGATCACCGCCGGCGAGTGGGACAGCTATGTGCGTGAAACCGGTGTAGTGATCGCCAACGGTGATACCCGGCCCGGCCGCGAATGCGTGGCCAGCAAACCGCGCTACCCGCAATCCCCGCGCCAACCGGCAGTGTGCATGGACTTCGACGACATCAAGACCTACGTCGCCTGGCTGTCGAAAAAAACCGGGCAGAAGTACCAGATGGTCAGCGAAGCCCAACGCGAATACGCCGCCCGCGCCGGCTCCAAGGGACCGTTCCCCTTCCCGTTCGATGAGGGCAAGGGTTACAGCATCACCCAGCACGCCAACACTTACGGCCCGGCCGATGGCTACAGTTTCAGCTCGCCGGTGGGCAGCTATCCACCCAACGCCTTTGGCGTTTACGACATGCACGGCAACGTCTACGAATGGACGCCGGACTGCTACCACCCGGACTACGTCGGCGCACCGACCGATGGCAGTGCCTGGGTAGAACCCAACTGCGACGTCCTGCGCATTCGCGGGAATGATTGGGGCGAAGCGCCGGTGTTTTCCCGCTCGGGCAACCGCAACGACATCGACCCCAAGACCCGTGGCGACTGGATCGGCTTTCGCGTCGCGCGTGAACTGTAAGGCACTTTTCCAGCGCTCCCGCCTCACTCGGTCGCCGCCAGTCGGCGACCGTCTAAATTAAGCACCGGACCAGACGTTCTACAGGGTATCTGCCTCTACGACCCAAGGAACTGTCCTGTCATGACCCAGCCTACGCGCGGTGCAATTCATGAATTGTTCACCCTACTCAAACCCTTCCGGCTCGTCGTCGCGATCTCCATCATCCTCGGCATGGTCGGCGGCCTGAGTGTCACTGTGCTGCTGGCGACCATCAACAATGCCCTGCATTCGGACACCGGCCTGACCCAAGGTGTGGTCGCCCTGTTCGGCGGCCTGTGCCTGGTGGCGCTGCTGAGTTCGATCTGCTCGGACATCGGCACCAACTACGTCGGCCAGCACATCATCGCCACCCTGCGTAAGCAACTGGGGGAGAAAGTGCTGTCGGCGCCGATCGAACAGATCGAGCGTTACCGCAGCCATCGGCTGATCCCGGTCCTGACCCACGACGTCGACACCATCAGCGATTTCGCCTTCGCCTTCGCCCCGCTGGCCATTTCCATGACCGTCACCCTGGGCTGCATGGGCTACCTGGCCATGCTGTCGTGGCCGATGTTCCTGATCATGGTGGTGGCGATCATCATCGGCACCGGCATTCAGTACTTTGCCCAGAGCCTGGGCATCAAGGGCTTCTTCGCCGCCCGGGACGCCGAAGACGAGTTGCAAAAGCACTACAACGCCATCGCTGAAGGCGCCAAGGAACTGCGCATTCACCGTCCGCGCCGCCAGCGCATGTTCAACGCCGGCATCAAGGGCACGGCCGACTTCATTTGCAAAACCCAGATCAAGTCGATCAATACCTTCGTGATCGCCAAGACCTTCGGCTCGATGCTGTTCTTTGTGGTGATCGGCCTGGCCCTGGCCCTGCAATCGTTCTGGCCGAGCGCCGACAAATCGGTGATGAGCGGTTTTGTGCTGGTGCTGCTGTACATGAAAGGGCCGCTGGAACATCTGGTCGGCACCTTGCCGATCGTCAGCCGGGCGAAGATTGCGTTCAGTCGCATCGCCGAACTGTCCGAGCAGTTCTCCTCGCCCGAACCGCATCTGCTGCTCAGCGACCAGGGCAAAAAAGCCGCGCCGGTGCACAGCCTGGAACTCAACGATGTGCGCTACACCTTCCCTGCCGTACCGGGCAGCAATGCGTTTTCCCTGGGGCCGGTCAACCTGAAGATCGAACAGGGCGACATCATCTTCATCGTCGGCGAAAACGGTTGCGGCAAAACCACCCTGATCAAGTTGCTGCTGGGCCTTTACCCGCCGCAGCAAGGGGAAATCCGCCTCAACGGCCAAGCCGTGACCGCCGTCAACCGCGACGACTACCGTCAGTTGTTCACCACGATCTTTGCCGATTACTACCTGTTCGACGACGTGGTGCAAGGCGATACGCACATTCCCGAAGACGCCAACAAATACCTGCAACGCCTGGAAATCGCGCACAAGGTCAGCGTCCAGGACGGCAATTTCACCACCACGGATCTCTCCACCGGCCAGCGCAAAAGGCTGGCGTTGGTCAATGCCTGGCTGGAAGAACGGCCGGTGCTGGTGTTCGACGAATGGGCCGCCGACCAGGACCCGACCTTCCGGCGGATTTTCTATACCGAGCTGCTTCCGGACCTCAAGCGCCTGGGCAAGACCATCATCGTGATCTCCCACGACGACCGCTATTTCGACGTCGCGGACCAGTTGGTGCGCATGGAAGCCGGGCAAGTGATGACCGCGCTCAACCCGGCCTGACACGCCTCGTAGCGCGCTGAATCAAGGCAGAAACCGTCCCGCACCCTCGCGATAGCAAATAAGTTCGCGGTTTGCGGGATTTTTTTCCGGTTTTTCTGCGGTGTTGCGTCTAATTATCATTAACTAATAAAACTGCCCACGTATTTCAGGAGCATTTCGAGCGATGCAAAGCTTAACGTTGTCCCGCGCACCTCTGGCACTGGCCGTATCCCGACACAATCCCCGCCGCACCGTCTTGTCCGGCGCGCTGCTGACGCTGCTGTTGATGGGCGCCACGCAGGTACAAGCGACCCCGGTCGATGTAAATGTACCGGCGCAGTCGCTGTCCAGCGCGCTTCAGCAATTGGGTCAACAGGCCAACCTGCAAATTCTCTATAGCCCGGAGACACTGTCGGGCCTGAAATCGAGCGCAGTATCCGGGCACCTGGAACCGGAACAGGCACTCAACAACTTGCTGCTGGGGAGCGGCATCACTTTCCAAATGACCGGTAACACGGTCTCGCTGATTCCGGCCGCAGGCGCTGGCGGCGCACTGGAACTGGGCGCGGTCTCGATTTCCGGCAAGGCGCCGGGTTCGACCACCGAAGGCACAGGCCTTTACACCACGTACTCGTCCAGTAGCTCGACACGCCTGAACCTGACCCCCAAGGAAACGCCACAGTCGCTGACCGTCATGACCCGTCAGCGTCTGGACGACCAGCACCTGACCAACCTCAGCGACACCCTGGACGCCACCCCCGGCATCATCGTGTTGCGCGACGGTCAGGGCGCTGAATCCGACGGTTACTTCTCCCGTGGTTTCGAGATCCAGAACTTCGAAATCGACGGTGTTCCCACCGTCAAGCGCATGGACAACTACACCCAGAGCATGGCCATGTACGACCGCGTGGAAATCGTGCGCGGCGCCACCGGCCTGATCAGCGGCCTGGGCAGCCCGTCGGCGACCATCAACCTGATTCGCAAACGCCCGACCGCCGTGGCGCAGGCCAGCATCACCGCTGAAGCCGGCACCTGGGATCGTTATGGCACAGGCTTCGACGTCTCCGGCCCGCTGAACGAAACCGGCACCATCCGTGGGCGCCTGGTCACCGACTTCAAGACCGAGCAGTCCTGGATCGACCGTTACAAACAGGATTCGCAACTGGTCTACGGCATCACCGAATTCGACCTGAGCGAAAGCACCCTGCTGACCATGGGTTTCAGCTACCAGCAGACCGATGTTGACTCGCCAATGCGTTCCGGCCTGCCGACCCGCTTCACCGACGGCTCGCGCACCAACCTCAGCCGCTCGCTGAACTCGGCGCAAACCTGGTCCTACAACGACCACGAACAAACCAGCTACTTCACCTCGATCGAACACCAGTTCGACAACGGCTGGAGCGGCAAGGTCGAGTTCACGCACTCCGAGAACAAGTTCGACGAGGTGTTCAACTACGTCAACGGCGGGCTGAATCCTGACGGCAGCGGCACCACGCAATTGCCGGTACGCTTCTCCGGCACACCACGCCAGAACAACCTCGACGCCTACCTCACCGGGCCGTTCAGCCTGTTGGGTCAGGAGCACGAGTTGATCACCGGTGTGACGCTGTCCAACTACTACGAAAGCGTACCGTCCTACGGCGGCTGGAAATATGACTACTCCGGCTCCCCGGCCGGCGCCATCGACAACCTGCTGAACTGGAACGGCGACTCGGCCAAACCGAAATTCAACGTAACCGGCAAGACCACCAGCGAAGAAAACCAGTACGCCGCTTACCTGGCCACCCGCCTGCACGTAACCGACGACCTGAGCGTGCTGTTGGGCAGCCGCGTGATCGACTGGCATCGCGACTCGTCGGACAAACCTTACGGCGGTACTGAAACCAAGACCAAAGAGTCCGAAACCGGCGTGTACATCCCGTATGCCGGCGTGGTCTATGACCTGAACGACACCTGGTCGCTGTACGCCAGCTACACCAAGATCTTCGCCCCGCAATCGTCCTGGGTACGCGACATCAACAACAAGCCCCTGGACCCGATGGAAGGTACCGGTTACGAAGTCGGCCTGAAGGGCAGCCACTTCGACGGCAAGTTGAACTCCAGCGTGGCACTGTTCAAGCTTGAGCAAGACAACCTGGCGATCTGGATCGACACCCCTGGCGGCAACACCTACAAATCCGAGCAAGGCACCACCACCAAAGGTATCGAGTTCACCCTGGATGGCGAACTGGCCGAAGGCTGGCAGGCGTCTGCCGGTTATGCCTACTCCGTCAGCACCGATGCCGATGACCAGCGCATCGTCACCACCCTGCCGCGCAACAGCTTGAAGACGTTCACCAGCTATCGCCTGCCTGGCGTGCTGGACAAGCTCACCGTGGGCGGTGGCGTGAACTGGCAGAGCAAGACCGGCGCCGACCTGCACACCTTCCAACAGGGCAGCTACGCCGTCACCAACCTGCTGGCACGCTACGACATCAGCAAAAACCTGAGCGCTTCGGTCAACCTGAACAACGTGTTTGACCGCGAGTACCTGACCTACGCCGGCGACCACGGCATGTACGGCGCCCCGCGCAACATCATGACGGGCTTCAAGTACAACTTCTGATTTAACTGATGTAACAAAAGGCGCACCGGCCAAACCGGTGCGCCTTTTTTGTGGGCGATTGTTTTGTAATTGAAGTTTGAATAAAGGCCTTGAGGACCTTTCCTGTAATCGCATAGGAAATTTCCTATTGCGCGACGGAATCTCCAACATGCAGTGCATCCTTCCTGAAACTTCCCGCATTTTTTAATGTACTTGCCTACATGCGTCTCGGACGCACGCCGGCAACTTCCCCTGTAACTTTAAATGGCAGACCGCAATGAACTCTTGGTAACTTCCAATAAAAAGCACATTCAACAAGGACATGAATATGCAACGACCGCCCCCCTTTGAATTGACAGAAGCCGTGCATACAACGGCGCTGGCACCACCCGGATTCGAACCGGCCATACCCACTATTGACCCCAATCGCTATAGCGGCCCGTTTGGTACACCACTGAGCACTGTCCGTTACCAGCAAGTCCTGCAGAATTTCATCGCTCCGCTTGAAGCGGAATATCAAGCCAGGACGGCGATGATCCCGCAGAACATTGAAACGGATCTGGCTGCGGCACGGCTGGAAGGTTCGACACAGCCTCTGCCACCGGCGGCGGCCATCATTCGTGAACTGGGCGTCAGAAACGCGGTTATGCAACGCAAAAGCGCGGAGCAGCAGCACCAGACCGCACTGTCCCACGGGTTTTATGGCAGCGACCCCACCAACAAAACCGTTTATCAATTCCTGTCCCGGGCCTTTATTGTCGACAAGGTGCTAAGCCCCAACGACCCAGGCATGAACCTGTGGAAGCAGTCCTATCGGGCGGCCCATGAAGCGAGACTGATCAGCCAAACCCTTCAGGTGTTGAACCAGCAACACATCAACGTGCTCAACTGGCTTGCCGCCGTGCAAGCCCAGGAACAGGCGCGGCTGGCCGCACAACAACAAGCGCAGCAATTGGCGGCCGAGTTACAGCGCCAGGCGGCGGAGGCAGAAGCACGACGGCTTGCCGCCGAAGAAGAGGCCCGGCGGATTGCTCGCCTCGACGCACTGCTGCAAGCCCAACGACTGGCGGACGAACAGGCACGTCTGGCAGCGGAGGCGGCCGCGCAGCAAGTGGCGGTTGAACAGGCCCGGCTGGCTGCATTGGCGCAGGCTCAACGAGAGGCGGAACAGGCACGGCTGGAGGCAGAGCAACAGGAACAACGACGTCAGTTCGTTAACAACCATTCGCTCTCGGGCCAGGTGGCGACTACCGGGCCAGCCTTTTCGGTGGCTTCTCGGGCAGTTCCGCTGAACCCGGCCACGGCTCAATTGATTCTCACCACCCTGCGCTCGGCGCTGATGATGGGAACCGCAGCAGGCGCGGCGATGCTCGGCCCGGTCGTGGTTGGGATCAGTTCATTGTGGTCTTCCCGGATAATTCGGGTATTGCGCCGTTATATGTAGTGGTTAGTAGTCCGTATGAAGGTGCGACTTCCACAGGTGAACATAGTGGACGTCCATTTAATTCCGAGCGTGCAGGTGGACCGATTCTCGAACTGGATTTCAGTACCGCGGCCACCACACGAGATGGAATTGATGAAGTCATACTGCATGTTGCGAGGCTTGATCAATCTGACGCCAACGACATCATGATTGATCGTCTTGAAAGAATTCTTAG
>NZ_JBAGKV010000044.1:0-45617 GCF_037049705.1 Janthinobacterium sp. LPB2021202312-11-4
AGGTAAGTCTGTATGCGTGTACGTGCCTCTAAAGCTCCGGGCGAGAACAGGTTGCCACTTTCATAGATGTAACCTTCTACTTTGGCTTGAGCGATGGCGATATTTTTCAGCTTCGTCCATTCGTGATAAAGCTTCTGCAGGCTTTGTCCCTGCTTGTTCGCTTCAAGCAAGCTGTCCTGCTGCTGGCTGGCCAGTTCACGATTTCGGGAATAGTCCGATTGATCAGGCAGTTTGTCGAGCTTGGCCGAATTGCCTGCTTCTCTGCTGACGGCCTTTAAGCGCATCGCCATCGTTGGCTGAGCGATATCTGGCTCTTGCGCCTCGATCTCAAACATCCGGCTTTGTTCTTCGCCTTTCAGGAAGTTAGTCAGCTTGGGCTCCAGGAAGTACTCCAGCAACCCCGTTGCATTCATCCCTTTCAGTCGTTCCTCGGGCGATTTGCTAGCACTGACATGCTGCTCAAGCTCGTTCATCGCTTCTTTAATGGAGCTCGCCGCTTTTTCAGGCAACAGGTAAAACATTTTTTCTTTTGTGGCGTAAATCACTTCGCCATAAGTAGTCGAGCAGGGCGTTTTAACTTGATCAAACGCGTTCTAGCAGCTTTGAGGCGCTTCAGGTTGTGGATCGAGTTCCATGGCGGGCGGTTTTGCGACGGGGGCAGTGCCGGCGGATGGCTGTGCCGCAGGTGTGGTCACGTCAACCTTAGGTGCTGCGCTATTACTGGATTCCATAAATGCTTCCATTCATTCGTGACACGGACGGGTTCATCAGGCGGCGCTGGTGGCGAGTTGCTTCAGCTGTTCAACCTTGATGAACGACTCTTCCCTGGATTGCAGGATGGCCATGGCCTGGGGCTGTGTTTCGAGCAGCGGGCCGTTGGCGATGTGGGCCAGTTTGAGCAGGTGGCGGCCTTCGTAGATGTTGTGGTTGACCAATACATCGAGGTTTTCTGCGATGTTGGGCAGTTCTTCTTCTACGGGTTCGCCGAACGCGGCGTACTGCTCGTCTACCCAGTAGACCCAACCCAGTCGCGCTTGAACCTTGGGTGCATCGTCGGGGATGTTGAACGCTGAGACGTCGCCTAGCCATTCGAGTTCCGAGACGGGGCGCCAGCTCAGCCAATTTCCGTTGCCTGCACCGAAGTGGGCCGGGGCAGGGGTGTAGACGTGTTGCCATGGACCAAAGAGCTGGTACGCGTTTTCGCCAGCGGTGTAGGCCAATGCGGCCCACAGGCTGGGCTTGTGATAGCTCAGCAGACTTTGGCCGCCAGAGCCATCATTGGCGCGCAACAGCCAGCGCGCATGGGCCAGGGCCTTGAGTGGATCGTCGGTGGTCAGGGCAATGCCGGAATAGTTTTCTTCACACAGCTTCGCAGCTTCGGCGGCCAGGCGACTGCCCCACGGCGCGGTGAGCCACAAGGGCCCGTCAGCGGCCATCTCGGCGAAGTCGGTGCCAATGAACAAGCCTTGGGAGGCCATCGGTTCGCCGACGCGATAGAGGCGGCTCATGGCCTCAGGCTGGCGGGCGCGGTCGATGATGAAGCACAGCGCTTGGCTCGACGGCTCTCTTGGCAGTTGCTCGAACGCATAACGGGGTTCGACGAGGAGGGTGTTCAACGCTTTTACATGCATGTGCAATCCTTACGGGTGCAAGCACCATTGCTCTGTTTGCCGCACAGCGGAGTAATGCCCGACTCGTTCAGGCGTTTTGGCAGGGGTATCGGGACCAGACCGGCCTTGTCCGCATCCGCCACCTTCATCGGCCCCGGCAACAACGGCGCAGCCGGCGTCCCCGCGCCCGGCCCACCCCCGGAGTTAACCTTCACATTAGCGCCACTGATCGTCACGCCCCCCGCATCAATCTTCACAAAGCTCCCGCCGGCCTTGGCGGTCAGCTCCATGCCGCCCTCAACCACAACCTTTTCCCCAGCGTTGTAGTGAATCTCCTGGCCCGCTTCGACAAACTGCCCGGTCCCGACCTTCACATGCTGGGTCACCGCGACCGTCAGATGATCATCCGCCCGGGCTTCAGATTTACGATCCAGATGGGTGATGCGATGTTCTTCAACCTTGAACTCACTAAAAACATTCGCCTCAACGGTGTCGTGCCGTTCATTGCCAACGCGAATCTTCTGGTCATGCTCAATGTTTTCATCCCAATCCCGTTGGGCGTGCAGATAAATCTGTTCCGCGCCTTTCTTGTCTTCAATCCGAAATTCGTTGTAGCCCTTGCCACCCGGTGAGCTCAGCGTCTTGAACGTGCTGCGGGTTTTGTTCGCCGGCAGGTCGTAGGGGACGACGTTTTCCTTGTGGTACAGGCAACCGGTGACCAGCGGTTGATCCGGGTCGCCTTCCATGAAGGACACCAGCACTTCCATGCCGATGCGCGGGATGGCGATGCCGCCGTAGGCGTTGCCGGCCCAGCCGGTGGCGACGCGCAGCCAGCAGGTGGTGTTGTCGTCGGCCTGGCCTTCGCGGTCCCAGTGGAACTGGACCTTGACGCGGCCGTATGGGTCGGTGTGGATTTCTTCGCCCTTGGGGCCGGTGACGATGGCGGTCTGGCTGCCGAGGATTTTCGCTTTCGGGTGTTCGAGGGCAGGGCGGAAGTGTGCGTCCCACGGGGTGGCGAGGAAGCGGTTGCGGTATCCCTGGTGGAAATCGTCTTTATTGTCAGTGACGTCACTGGTGGTGTTTTCGCCGAGTACTTGCGGCTGTTTGCCTTCGTGGACGACTTCCAGCAGCAGCCAGAGGTCGTTCCACTCGGCGCGCGGGTGTTCGCTCAGGGCCAGGAAGTGGCCGCTGACCAGGATCGGCTCGTCACTTTTGCCTTCGGCGAGTTTGTAGTCGCTGCGATGGCGTTCCAGGGCGCGGGTCGCCAGTTGCTTGCCGCGCTCGCGGTCGGTGAAGCGGCCGGGGTAGTCGTAGTCTTCGAGGTCCGGGGCGAAGGTGCTTTTGGCGTTGCCTTCGGGGAGGATGCGCGGTTTCTCGAAATCGTAGTCCCGGCGGCTGACGCGGGTGGTGCGGGTTTCCAGGCGCAGGTTGAAGCGTTTGATCACGGTTTTTTCGGCGGCCATGCCGGAGTCTTGCTGGTAGCTCACGGGCGCGAGTTTGCGGAACACCGTTTGATCGTCGCCGAACACCAGTTTGTGACCGCTGGCCGAGTGCTGGAAGTGGAAGTGGATGCCTTCTTCTTCGCACAAACGCTGGATGAAATGCAGGTCGGATTCGTCGTACTGCACGCAGTAATCGCGTTCGGGGTAGATCGCGCCGAGTTGGAAGCTGTAGGCGTCGGCCAGGATGCCCCGGGCTTCGAGAACCTGGCCGATGATCTTCGGTACGGTCAGGTGCTGGAAGATCTGTTGGTCATGGTTGTGCCGCAGGTAGGCGAGTTGCGGCACCAGGCTGAGGCTGTAGCGGGTCAGTTTCTTGCCGGAATCACCTTGCTCGATGCGATAGACCAGGCCATGGATGATGCCTTTGCCGGTGGCGCCGAAGGTCAGGCAGCCGGGTTTGTGCAGCAGCTCTTCGAGTTTCAGGTCGGGGCGGGCGCTGACCAGTTCGATGTCGAAGCAGAACGGTTGGTTGAGGGCTTCGCGACCGACGAAACTGAGCACTTGCAGGTCGGCGGAAACGCCGTCCAGCGTGAGGGAAATATGGATTGCGTTCGCGTCCAGCATGCCTTGAGTTCCGTCCTTTGAATAAGCTGGGGCGGATGGTGCAGGATTAAGCGGGCTCGTTCAAGGCGCAAATGCCGTAGTTAGGACGGACTCAGGGTATAGGGAAAACCCCTATGTACGGGTTTTTGGTCAATGAATACGGGCGGTTTGTTCGCGATGCATTACGCGTCGGATCGCATGGGACGATGCCTGTGCGCAAGAACAGACAGTCATTTTCAGACTAAAGTCGCCTTCAGAGCGTAACAGCCTTCTGCCATCATTGTGGCTCACCCCTGTGTGTCTCACTTCACTCTGGCCTCCGTTTCGGGTCCAGGGCGGAAGCTATTTTTTGGCTTATTGCGCCTTGCGCAAACGCTGCATTGTTGGAGCTTTTTTCATGCGTCCCCCCTTTACCCTGATCACTCCGCGCCAGTCATTCGGTTTCGGCGTTTTAATCCTGTGCGCCGGATTTGCCGGGCCGGTGTCCGCCAGCGGTTTTATCGACGACACCACTGCGAAAATCGAATCGCGCACGCTGTATTTCAACCGCGACTTTCGTGACGGGCACACCAGCAACGACCAAGGCGCGTCCAAGCGTGACGAGTCGGCGCAGGGTTTCATTCTCAATCTTCAATCGGGGTACACCGAGGGCACCGTCGGTTTCGGGATCGATGCGCTGGGCATGCTCGGGCTCAAGCTCGATTCCAGCGCCGACAGCAGCAACAGCGGCTTGCTGCCGTCCAGCGGCGAGAACCCGCGCGGCTCGAAAGACCAGTACGCCAAGCTCGGCCTGACCGCCAAAGTGCGCGTGTCCCAGAGTGTGTTGAAGTACGGCGCGTTGCTGCCGGATGTGCCGCTGCTCAAGTACAACGATGGCCGATTGCTGCCGACGATGTTCAACGGCGCGATGCTCACCTCCAAAGAAGTCAAAGACCTGACCTTTATGGCGGCACGTCTGGACAAGTACACCGCCCGGGACTCGACGGATTCGCAAGACATCCGCGTGCACTGCAAGAACAAGCGTTACGCCTGTAATGTCACGGCTGATCATTTCGACATGTACGGCTTCGACTACAAGATCAACGAACGCCTGACCGCCCAATACCACTACGCCGAACTGGAAGACATCTACCGTCAGCACTTCGTCGGTTTGCTGGCCAACCAACCGTTGGGCGATGGCGTGCTCAAGGCGGATTTGCGGGTGCTGAAGAGTGCCGACAGCGGCGCCGCTCGCGCCGGTTCCATCGACAACCGCGCCCTGAGCGGCATGCTGGCCTACGCCATCAGCGGCCACACCTTCAGCGCCGGCTGGCAGCGCATGAATGGCGACAACTCGATGCCGTACCTGGATGGCACCAATCCGTATCTGGTCAACTACGTACAGGTCAACGACTTCGCCGCCGCGCAGGAACGTTCGTGGCAGTTGCGTTATGACTATGACTTCAAGGCGATCGGGCTCAACGGCCTGAGTTTCCTGACCCGTTATGTGAACGGCGACAACATCAAAGTGCTGGGCAGTGATCAGGAAGGGAAAGAGTGGGAGCGCGACAGCGAACTCAAATACGTGGTGCAAAGCGGGACGTTCAAGGATGTGAGCGTGCGCTTGCGTAATGCGACCTACCGGACGAACTACGAGAAGTTTGCCCGGGACGTGGATGAGACCCGGTTGATTGTGAGTTACAACTTTTCGGTGCTCTAACAGGTAGGAGCTGCCGCAGGCTGCGATCTTTTGATCTTGCTTTTAAAAATCAAAATCAAAAGATCGCAGCCTGCGGCAGCTCCTGCGGGAGGGCGGCCAACTGCTGATTTAGAGCCAATGCCAAAACCGGCTCCAAAACCCACGATTCAGATCGTTTTTGCACCCGGCATACTGCTGCGCGTACATATCCGATCGGCTCTGCACCTTGCCCGCGGTTTGCATCAACCAAGCCTTGCTGGCGTAGGTCTTCTGACGATACCCGCCCCAACCTTCGTGATAGTTGAGGTACTGCCCGTAGGCATCGTATTTGTACACGCCGTTGATGGACGTGGTTTTGTCCATGTACCAGCCGACAAAGTCGATGGCGTCATCGAAATCCTCTCGGTCGGCGCCACTTCTGCCGGTGCTTTTTTGATAGTCGGACCAGACTTCATCCTTGGCCTGGGCGTAGCCCGACGCCGTCGAGACCCGGCCCCAGGGGATGATCCAGAGCAGGTATTTGCGCGGCGTCTTGGCGTCGTGTCGGTAGCCGGATTCTTGATACATGATCGCGAAGGGCACCTGGATCGGCACGCCCCAGCGCTTTTGCGTGACCTGGGCGGCGTCGTACCAGTCGCTCTTTTCCCGGAAGATCTCGCAGATATCGTTGGGGGAGCGTGGCGGCGAAGTACTGCAACCGGCCAATAGTGTTACGAGTAACAAAAGTCCAGCGGTCTGCCTTGAGTTCAAAAGCCCATCTTCCCGTTATGCGCGTAAAAAGGGCGACAGTTTACCCACTCAACGCATAGACGGGGGTTGATTGTGAGTGACATCTTTCAGGGGGATGGTCTTGGGATTGGCTGTGTGAGGTAGACCGCTTTCGCGAGCAAGCCCGCTCCCACACTGGATCGTTGCCGAACACCAAATGTGTGTTCACTGAAGATCTACTATGGGAGCGGGCTTGCTCGCGAAGAGGCCATCAAACTCAGCGCAAATCCAACTGCTGCCGATACGGCAAATCCGGCCCGGTCTTGCTGCACGTCAGCGCCGCCGCTTTCACCGCAAACTTGAGCATGGCGTCGATCTGCTCACGGCTCAGCCGCTGCACACCGTCCACCGAGTCCAACTGATGTTCGGTCAACCAGGTAATCAGCGCTGCCTGAAAGGTATCGCCAGCGCCCACGGTGTCGGCGATTTTCACCGCGCTTGCCGGCACCGACCACGAACCGTGCGCGCGACTGAACACTGTCGCTCCCTCGCCACCACGGGTCAGGAATACCAACTGACAGCGATGTTCCAGCCATCCTTCAATGACCCGCTGAGGGTCCTGCTCGGGATACAGCAGGCTCAAGTCTTCATCGCTGACCTTGATCAGGTCGGCCAATTCCACCAACTGCGCAATCCGCGAACGCCACAAATCGATGTTCGGCTCAGGATTCAACCGCACGTTCGGATCAAGGCTGATCAGGCGTTTGCCGCTTTCACGCTGGACCAGCGCCAGCAGCGTGTCGGCAATCGGTTGCACCACCAGCGAGAACGACCCGATGTGCAAACCGCGCACTTCGGGGCCCAGTTCCGGCAGATGCTCCAACTTCAACTGCCGATCCGCGCAACCTTCGCCCCGGAAGCTGTAGTGGGGCGAGCCGTTGGCGCCGACGGCGACCATCGCCAGGGTGGTCGGCGCGGCGAAGTCCACCAGGTAGTCCGGGCGCACCCCTTCATCCTGCAACACTTGCTGCAAGCGGCGGCCGAGGTAGTCGGTGGACAGCCCGGCAAACAGCGCCGCGTCCATGCCCAAGCGGCGCAGGCCCACGGCGACGTTGAACGGCGAGCCGCCGGCAATTGCCTTGAAATTCACGTTTGAAGCCAGACCGCTGGCATCGTCTTCGCTGAAGAAATCAAACAGCGCTTCGCCACACACCAGATACATAATTGTTCGCTCTTTAAAGGGTTGCGACATGCTGTTGATAGCGTTCATAGGCCTGCTGCGCGGCCGCCACGTTGTCGGCGATCGGCAGGGTTTCGCTGGCCAGGTCGAGTTTTACGCAGCGCTCGCACAAATTCGCCAACGTGCTTTCATGGCCGTTCGACCAGGATTTGCACCACGCCGCTTGAATCGCCGCGCCGAGGGCGGCGGCTTCGCTTTGTTCGGTGCAGATGACTTTGGTGTTCATGATGTCGGCGACGATTTGCCGCCACACCGGGCTTTTCGAGCCGCCGCCGATCAAGCAAATGCTGCGGCTTTGTAAGCCATTTTGGCGCAACAGGTCCAGCCCATAACGCAAACCGAAAGTCGTGCCTTCGACCACCGCGCGGCACAGGTTGGCCTGGGTCAGGTTGGTCATGGTCAGCCCGTGCAGGCTGCCGGTGGCGCGGGGCAGAGCGGGGACGCGTTCGCCGTTGAGGAACGGCAACATGCACACGCCTTCGGCCCCGATCGGCGCTTGTTCCACCAACGCGTTGAAACGCTCGATATCCAGTTCGAACAGTTCGCGAATCACCCCGGTGGCGTTGGTCAGGTTCATCGTGCAGATCAATGGTAACCAGCCGCCGCTGGAGGAGCAGAACGTGGCCACCGAAGCGTCGGGGCTGACTTTTGGCTGTTCGGCATAGGCGTAAACCGTGCCGGACGAACCCAGGCTCATGGTGATCGCCCCTGGCTGGATGTTGCCGGTGCCGATGGCGCCCATCATGTTGTCGCCGCCGCCGCTGGAAACGATGGCATGCGGGTTGATACCCAAGTGCTCAGCAATGCTCGGCAGGATCGTGCCGACCGCTTCATGCGCATCGATCAACTCCGGCAACGCCGCTTGCAGGCGTCCAGTGGCGTCGATGTCCCGCAGCAACTGCAAGTCCCACTGGCGAGTGCGCACGTTGAAATAACCGGTGCCCGACGCATCGCCGTATTCGCTGCAACTGCGGCCAGTGAGCCAGTAGTTGAGGTAGTCGTGGGGCAGCAGGATGCGGGCGATGCGGGCGAAAATTTGTGGGTGTTGCTCTTTGGTCCACAGCAGTTTGGACACGGTGTAGCCGGGTGCGATGACCAGGCCGAGGCGTTCAAGCGAGCCTTTTTCACCGCCCAGATGCGCCAGCAGACGGTCGTTTTCCGGAGTGGACTCGGTGTCGCACCAGAGCTTGGCCGGGCGCAGGACCTGGCCTTGATCGTCGAGCAGCACCAAGCCGTGTTGCTGGCCGGAGACGCCGATGCCGAGGATGTCCTGGCCGTCGACCTTGGCGGCGAGCAGCGCGCGGCGGGTGGCGAGGGTGAAGGCGTCCAGCCATTCATTGGTGTCTTGCTCGCGGCGACCGTTGGCACCGCTGATCAGGGTGTGGGCCGCAGCGCCCAGGCCCAGCACCTGACCGCTGACGGCGTCGAGGATGATCGCTTTGGTGCCTTGGGTACCGCAGTCGATGCCCAGGAATAGTTGTTGGTTTGCCATGGTAGATCCTTGGTGTGTCAGGTCGATCTTGGTGAAGCTGTTCGCGGGCAAGCCTCGCTCCTACAGGTTTGATGTCGATCGTTAGGCCGACGGCAATCCCTGTGGGAGCGGGCTCGCTCGCGAAGACGGCGGTGATTTCACCGCCGCACTTACGCCAACACCCGCTCCAACGTCCGCGTCACGCCCACTTCCCGCAAGCTGTTAACGCACCACTCAAACGCCGCCACAAACTCAGGCGAACGCGGTATCGCGGTACCGAAAATCTCCTCAACCTCCAGCAACCGCTGAGTGATCAACCCGTCATCCGCCACCAACGCCTGGCAGAACGCCGCTCGCGGATCAGGAATCGAGTAGGTATCGCCGTTCTCATCCACGCCCTTCAGGTACAACGCCCAGGCCGCGACGACCAACGCCGCACGCTTGGTCTCCTGACCGTCGGCAATCAAGCGGTTGATCGTCGGCACGGTGAACTTCGGAAACTTCGACGAGCCATCCGAGCACACGCGCTCCAGTTGATCGGCAATCGCCTGATTGGAAAACCGCGCCACCAGGGTGTTTTTGTAGTCTGTCAGGTCGATTCCTGGCACTGGCGCCAGTTGCGGCGTGACGTCCAGGTCCATGTAAGCGAGCATGTAGCGCACGAACAGTGGGTCATTCATGGTCTCGTGAACGAAGCGGTAACCCTTCAAAAACCCCAGGTACGTCAGGGCCAGGTGGCTGCCGTTGAGCAGTTTTATCTTCATCTCTTCGTAAGGCGTGACGTCGTCGGTGAATTGCACGCCGACCTTTTCCCAGGCCGGGCGACCGTTGACGAACTTGTCTTCCAGCACCCATTGCACAAACGGCTCGCACACCACCGGCCAGGCATCGTCGACCGCGTGTTTGTCGTGCAATTGCAGCTTGTGCTCGGTGCTGGTCATCGGTGTGATGCGGTCGACCATGGCGTTGGGGAAACTGACGTTACTGTCGATCCAGTCCCGCAAATCGGCATCGCGCAGGGCGGCAAAGGCCAGCAACGCCTTGCGGGTGACCGCGCCGTTGTGCGGCAGGTTATCGCAGGACATCAGCGTGAACGCCGGCGTCCCGGCAGCGCGACGTTTGGCCAGCGCCGCGCAGAGGAAACCGAACACGGTTTTCGGTGCATTCGGATTCGCCAGGTCGTGCTGGATCTGCGGCAGGTGGGCCATGAACTCGCCATTGCTGTCGTCTATGCAGTAGCCGCCCTCGGTGATGGTCAGCGAGACGATGCGGATCTCTGGACTGGCGAGTTTGTCGATCAACGCCTCGGCGCCGTCTTCGGCCAGCAACATGTCGCGAATCGCGCCGATCACCCGGACTTCGGTGTCATCGGTGTCGCCCAGTTCAAACAGGGTGAACAGGTAATCCTGTTCTTTCAGGTCATCCCGGGCGCGGCGGTCTTCGGCGCGCAGGCCGACGCCGCAAATCGCCCAGTCCAGGCCTTCGCCGGTATTCATCAGCGCATCGGTGTAATACGCCTGATGCGCCCGATGGAAACCGCCGACGCCGATGTGGGCGATGCCTTGGCGCGTATCGCTCAGGGCGTAGGCGGGCAGCACTACCTCAGGCGAGAGGCGGTTGAGGTTCTGTTTATTGAGTTTCATCGCGGGCTCTCTAAATCAGGCTGCGGCGCGCAACGGGCGGGTCAGCGCCACGCCGTCGGCATCGAATAAATGGCAGTGTTCGGCGTCCAGGTGCAGGCTCAGCGACTCACCGTAACGGCTGGCCAGATCACCGCGAACACGCATGGTCAGCGCTTCGCCGGAGGAGGTCACGACGTGGCAGAAGGTGTCGCTGCCCAGGCGTTCGCTGACGTCAGCGGTGACCTGCAAGGTGCAGTCGCCGGGTTGCGCCAGGTTCAGGTGTTCCGGACGAATGCCCAGGGTCACCGCGCCGCCGACGCCCAGGTTGGCGCCGCTCAACGGCAGGGTGATGCGGGTGCCGGCGTCCAGCTGCACTTCAACGTTCTGGCTTTCGACGCGGGTAACCTTGCCCTTGAGGAAGCCCATTTTCGGCGTACCCAGGAAGCCGGCGACAAACAGGTTGGCCGGTTGGTGATACAGGTCCAGCGGTGAGCCGACCTGTTCGATTTTGCCGCCATTGAGTACCACGACTTTGTCGGCCATGGTCATGGCTTCGACCTGGTCGTGGGTCACGTAAATCATCGTGGCTTTGAGTTCTTTGTGCAGGCGCAACAGTTCCAGGCGCATTTGCACCCGCAGGGCAGCGTCGAGGTTGGACAGGGGCTCGTCGAACAGGAAGATTTTCGGGTTTCGCACAATCGCCCGGCCAATGGCCACCCGCTGACGCTGGCCGCCGGACAGTTGCTTCGGTTTGCGTTCCAGCATCGGCCCGAGTTCGAGGATGCGTGCCGCTTCACCGACTTTCTTCTCGACTTCGGCTTTCGGTACGCCGGCCAGATCCAGGGCGAACGACATGTTCTTTTTCACGGTCATGTGCGGGTACAGAGCGTAGGTCTGGAACACCATCGCCAGGTCACGCTTGGCCGGGCTGACTTCGGTGATGTCGCGGCCATCCAGTTCGATGGTGCCGCCGCTGACTTCTTCCAGCCCGGCGATCAGCCGCAGCAGCGTGGATTTACCGCAGCCCGATGGGCCGACGAAGACCACGAATTCCTTGTCATTCACTTCCAGGTCGATGCCCTTGATGATGGAAAAGCCTTCGAAGCCTTTTTGCAGATTCTTGATTTTCAGGTTGGCCATGGTGATGGGCCTCCACTTGTTGTTATTCAGTTAGGCGCGCCTTCAAGATCAAAAGATCGCAGGCTGCGCCAGCTCCTACACGCAGATCGCCTGAACCCCGGGCACCCCGTAGGAGCTGCCGAAGGCTGCGATCTTTTGCTTCTAAGTCATTTCACGGCGCCGAACGACAGGCCGCGCACCAGTTGTTTCTGGCTGATCCAGCCGAAGATCAGGATCGGCGCGCAGGCCAGGGTCGATACGGCCGACAACTTGGCCCAGAACAGACCTTCGGGGCTTGAGTACGAGGCGATCAACGCGGTCAGTGGTGCGGCTTTGGACGAGGTCAGGTTCAAGGACCAGAACGCTTCGTTCCAGCACAGGATCAGCGACAGCAACACCGTGGAAGCCAGGCCACCCTTGGCGATCGGCAGCAGCACCCGGACCATTTCCTGCCACAGGGTGGCGCCATCCAGGCGAGCGGCTTCGAGGATGTCTTTGGGGATGTCCTTGAAGTAGGTGTAAATCATCCAGACCACGATCGGCAGGTTGATCAGCGTGTAGATCACAATCAGCGCGATGCGTGTATCCAGCAGGCCGAAGCTCTTGGCCAGCAGGTAGATCGGCATCAGCACGCCCACCGGCGGCAGCATCTTGGTGGAGAGCATCCACAGCAACGTGCCTTTGGTGCGCTTGGTTTCGTAGAACGCCATGGAGTAGGCGGCCGGCACCGCGATCAGCAGGCACAGGGCCGTGGCGCTGAACGAAATCACCACCGAGTTCCAGGCGAAGCTGAAGTAATCGCTGCGCTCGTTGATGTGCAGGTAGTTCTCCAGCGTCGGCGTGAAGATGAACTGCGGCGGCGTGGCGAACGCGTCGATTTCGGTTTTAAAGCTGGTCAGCACCATCCAGAAGATCGGGAAGAAGATCAGGATCGCGATGGCCCAGGCCAGGGTGCCGAGCAGCAGACTTTGCAGACGGCGGGATTGTTGGAGAGTCATGGCGCAGGCCTCAGGCTTTGTCGGTCAGGTTTTTGCCGATCATGCGCACCAGCACGATGGCCGCGACGTTGGCAATCACCACCGCGATCAAACCGCCGGCGGACGCCATGCCGACGTCGAACTGCACCAGCGCCTGGTTGTAGATCAGGTAGGCGAGGTTGGTCGAGGCGTAGCCGGGGCCACCGTTGGTGGTGGTGAAAATTTCGGCGAATACCGAGAGCAGGAAAATCGTTTCGATCATCACCACCACCGCAATCGGCCGTGCCAGGTGCGGCAGGGTCAGGTGCCAGAAGATCGCGATCGGGCCGGCACCGTCCAGGCGTGCGGCTTCTTTCTGTTCCTGGTCGAGGGACTGCATGGCGGTCATCAGAATCAGGATCGCGAAGGGCAGCCATTGCCAGGACACGATGATGATGATCGACAGCAGCGGGTAGTGGGCCAGCCAGTCCACCGGTTGCGCGCCGAACAGCTTCCAGACGTAGGCCAGAATCCCCGACACCGGATGGAAAATCAGGTTCTTCCAGATCAGCGCACCGACGGTGGGCATGATGAAGAACGGCGAAATCAGCATGACCCGCACGATGCCGCGCCCGAGAAACTCACTGGCCTCCAGCAACGCACTGATCAACACGCCGAACACCACGCTGATCAGCAGCACGCTGCCCACCAGTAACAGGGTGTTGGTGGCGCCGGGCAGGAAGCCCGAGTCGGTCAGGAAATAGGTGAAGTTCTCCAGCCCCACGAACTCGTTCTCGCCGGGGTTGAGCAAGTTGTAGCGGATCACCGAGAAGTACAGGGTCATGCCCAGCGGCACGATCATCCACAGCAGCAACATCGCTACCGAAGGGCTGACCAGAAACCAGCCGGGGTTGGACAACCGGCTTTTACGCACCGGTTGGGGAATGTCCATTTGAGCTTTGGCAGTTGAAATATTCATGGCGAAAGAACCGATTGGGAACAGGCAGGTGAAGATCAACTGTAGGAGCGAGGCTTGCCCGCGAAGGCGGCTTGTCTGACACACCGCTTTCGCGGGCAAGCCTCGCTCCTACAGAGGGCGCGGGTTACTTGGGATAACCGGCGCGCTTCATCTCACGTTCGGTGGTTTGCTGGGCGGCGGTCAGGGCCTGGTCGACCGTGGTCTGACCGATCAGCGCCGCCGAGAACGACTTGCCGACCTGGGTGCCGATGCCCTGGAACTCAGGAATGGTCACCAACTGGATGCCGATGTACGGCACAGGTTTGAGGGTCGGTTTGCTCGGGTCGGCGGTTTTCAGCGACTCGAGGGTCACCTTGGCGAACGGCGCGGCGCTCATGTAAGCCTCGCTGTAGGTCGAGGCCCGGGTGCCTGGCGGCACGTTGGCGATGCCGTCTTTCTCGGCAACCAATGCGCCGTATTCCTTGGAAGTGGCCCAGGCACTGAAGGTTTTCGCCGCGTCCTTGGCCTTGGAACTGGTCGGAATCGCCAAGGCCCAGGAATACAACCAGGCCGAACCCTTGTCGGTGGTTTCGTGCGGGGCGTAGGTGAAGCCGACGTGCTCGCTGACCTTGCTTTGGGTCTTGTCGGTGACGAAGGAGCCGGCGACGCTGGCATCGACCCAGATCGCGCACTTGCCGCTGTTGAACAGTGCCAGGTTTTCGTTGAAGCCGTTGCTGGAGGCGCCCGGCGGGCCGGACTGCTTCATGGTATCGACGTAGAAATTCAGCGCGTTTTTCCACTCAGGACCGGTGAACTCCGGTTGCCACTTCTCATCGAACCAGCGTGCACCGAAGGAGTTGGCCACGGTGGTGATCAGCGCCATGTTTTCGCCCCAGCCGGCCTTGCCGCGCAGGCAGATGCCGTACTGTTCTTTGTCTTTATTGGTGAGTTTTTTCGCGAATTCGCCGATCTGGGTCCAGGTCGGGTGCTCGGGCATGGTCAGTCCGGCGTCCTTGAACAGATCGGTACGGTAATAGGTGATGGAGCTTTCGGCGTAGAACGGCAGGGCATACAGCGAACCCTTGACTGACAGGCCCTCACGCACTGACGGGAATACGTCGTCGAGGGCGTAGCTGGCCGGCAGGTCTTTCATCGGTTCCAGCCAACCTTTGGCGCCCCAGAGTGCGGCTTCGTACATGCCGATGGTCAGCACATCGAATTGCCCGCCCTGAGTCGCGATGTCGGTGGTCAGGCGCTGGCGCAGGACGTTTTCTTCGAGCACCACCCAGTTGAGCTTGATGTCTGGATGCTCGGTCTCGAAGGTTTTCGAGAGCTTTTGCATGCGGATCATGTCGCTGTTGTTGACGGTGGCGATGGTCAGAGTCTGAGCGCCGAGGCTGACGCTGCTGAGGGTCATGCAGGTGAGGGCAAGCAGAGCTTTTACAGAAGGTTGCATCGTGCACTCCTTTTCTGCACCCAGGGGGGACAGAAGGACAGTTATTGTTTTTGTGTCTTCCGCGGCAGGAAGAATGTGCACTGATTACAGCCTTCAATTGAAGTGCTGACAAATCATCCGTCGCACTTTAATCGATACTTTTTTGCACTTGGGTTTGGCGTGTGAGGTGCGGGGTAGGGCTTTTTAGAAGGTCGGCGCTATTGAATGTGTATAGGTTTTTGGGGTGGGAAGAGCAAAAGATCGCAGCCTTCGGCAGCTCCTGCACGGGATCGCATTTTCCGTAGGAGCTGCCGAAGGCTGCGATCTTTTGACTTTAACCGAGGTTTTGCTCAGTCAACCGCTGTACCGCCAGCCGCCGATAATGCGAAGGCGTCATGCCCTTGAGCTGCTGAAACCGGCGGTTGAAGTTGGAAATATTGTTGAACCCCGACTCGAAACACACGTCGGTCACCGGTTTGTCGCCATCTGCCAGCAATTCGCAGGATTTGCTGATGCGCAGGCGATTGACGAATTCGATGAAGCAGCGGCCAGTGGCCTGTTTGAACACGCGGCTGAAATAGGTCGGCTTCATCCCCAAATGCTCGGCGACTTCTTCCAGCGGCAGCTCCCGGGCGTAGTGGGCAAAAATGTAATCCACCGCCCGGTTGGTGCGATCGACGTTATGTTCATCCGCCAATTGCGGCGTCGTGGCCCCGGCCAGCAGTTGGTAATCGTCAGAGGCGGCAAGCAATTCCAGCAGAATGAAAAAGTGCCCGAGTCGGGTGACGCCTTTGGTCTCGGCAATGCGCTGCATCAGCGTCATGGCCTGGCGGATGGTGTGTTTGCAGCGAAATTCGATGCCGTATTTCGCACGCTCCAGCAGCGGCGCCAAGGTCTTGAGTTCGGCGAACACCAGATGGCCGCTATCGAACAGCTCGTCGGTAAAGTTGACCAGCATGTCGCGCTTGGGCACCACTTCGTCCTCGGCCACCTGGCTGATCCAGTTGTGCGGCAGGTTGGGGCCCGTCAGGAACAGCGTTTCCGGGTAGAAGTTGCCGATGTAGTCACCGATGAAAACCTTGCCGGAACTGGCCACGATCAGGTGCAGTTCGTATTCCTTGTGGAAATGCCAGCGCACCAACGGGCACGGAAAACCGTGTTGGCGATAGATGATGGACAACCCGTTGTGGTCGTCCATCAATTCGTAGGAAGGATCGGTAACTCTGGCAGATCGGGTCATGGCAGGACGCTTTTATTGTTATCGCTTACTGATCATGCCTCTTTCCTGCCTGGCAATGCCAGCGTCCAGGTACTCAGCCGCGCTGGCTGACTGCCTTCATGCTATTGGCTACCCAGCAATAACCAACAATCTCTGATTCATCGAAAAAATCGGTGCTGATGATGCTGCAACGAGTCACCCAGTCCCGGGATGAGTGAAACCAGTCGTTGATGTGCTGCTTGATGTCTACCGGCCCGCCGAGGAAGGTGTAGCTGGTGGCGGTCAGGGACCACAGATAGGAACCGAAGCGAGGCGTATCGAGGGTACGCACGATATGTTGGCGCAGTGCGCTGATATCGGTCAGCCGGGACCCGCTCCAGCGGTGGGGGATTCGGTTCCAGAAGTACTCCATGTCCAGCTCCACGGAATCGCTGGCCGCCAGGACAACCCGTTTTTGGCTGCTGGCGGCCTTCAGTTCACCGACCGTCATGTGCTCATGCTGGGGCGAAATGGCCCGTGCCCCAAGGCGTCGCACCAGCAGGTTGCTGAATTGGCGGTAGTCGAAGTCTTGCTCACCGTCGCGCAACTGATGAAAGTCCAGAATGATGAATTCGTCCGGGTTGCGATCCAGGAACCCGTTCACCGCATCGATCAGTTCATCCAGCACCCGGTGGGACTGGTAGCCGTTGTGGTGGAAGTAGTACTCGCCCTTGGGCGTACCGGGCCGGTAACCCAGGCGCAGGTCAAAGGCCCGTGCACCGTTGGCGAGTTGCCAGGCAAAGGAATCGTTCTGGCAGGTGGTCCAGTTGCCGATGATGACGTCGTAATTGGGGGCTTTTTTGTCCATCCCGGCGTTATGGACGCCGGGCCAAATGAGGTCGATGAGTTTCAAGCGGTCGATGTCGGGGACTTTGCTCATCCAGCGTTGTTTATCGACATTGGAAGTAGGGCTGTTTGGCATGTTTCATGGCTCCTGCCTGAGGCTTGGCTCCCCATCCATGGGGAGCGAGCGGTCGTGGAAAAACGGCTTCGTGACCAAAGCCTAGAAGCGGAATCAGATTTATCCAGTCATGGAAACATGTACATAAACATAGCCTTACGCCACTAATGCGATGTCTTTTATCACCCTCGAGATTCGGAAACGGACGACTCGACGCGACGATTTTTCGCCTCGATCCATTGGGCCATGTACTGCGTACTTTTATGCGCGTGGTGGCGAAGCATGGCGCCGGTGAAGTTGTCGCGTCGGCGTTCAGCCAAGTCGCGACGACACGCTTGCAGGCGCTCGATCAGGGCCGGGCCATGCACCGATTGGCGGTAGTGGGCCGCCAGCAATTGATCACCATGGCGTTGCGCCGCTGTCCAGCGTGCCTTGTCCTGATACAGCGCAACGGCCGCAGTGGCGATGGCCTCGGCGGATTCGCCAATCGCGCCGGGCCAGGGCTGCCCATCGCTCATGCCTTCGGCACCGACGGGCGTGGTGACGTTCGGCGTGCCGCACAGCATGGCGTCGACGATTTTGCCTTTGATCCCCGCGCCAAATCGCAACGGAGCCAGGCAAACCCTGGCGGCCGACATCACTTGCAAGGCGTCTTCAGCCCAGTTCATCACGTGAAAGCCCTGCGCCGGGTTGTGCAACGCCGTGGCCTTGGGCGGCGTGTAGGCGCCATAGAGGTGCAGTTGCGCGCCGGGCAGTTGTTGGCGGATCAAGGGCCAGACAGCGGTTTTCATCCAGAGCACCGCGTCCCAGTTCGGCGCGTGGCGGAAATTACCGATGCTGAGAAAGTGCGCGCGATCTTCAAACGCCGTGTGGGCCGTCGCCGGCATCTCGGGCATCAAGGGGCACAGGTGCAGCAGGTCCGGGGGCAGTTTGAACTGTTGCACCAGCAACTCGATTTCCACGGGGGAAATCATCAGGCTCAGATCGCAGCGATACAGCGCGGCGATTTCGCGTTTGGCCAGATCGGTGCCGGCCATCAACTCAAACTCTTCACGCAACGCCGGGGCAAATAGATCGCTGAAATCGTTTTCATCAGCACTGGCCTTCAGACGTTCCTTGAGCCGTTGCTGCCGGGCGTGTCGCAGGCTTTGCAAGTCGGAGGTTTCAAGCACGCGCAGCGCATCGGGGCAGTGTTTCTCGACGCGCCAGCCGAACTGTTCCTCCATCATGAATTGATCGAACAGCACGATATCCGGGGCCAGTTCGCCGATAAATGTGTCGAAACTGCTGTTATTCAGCTCAATGGCACACTCGCGGATGCCCAGCGCGGCGAGGTCCGCCTTATGCTCGCCGACGCCCGCCGGGCTGCTGAACGTGACGTCCCAGCCTTCCTGCAAAAACGTGTCGAGGATTTGCATCACATGCCCACTGGCCGCTGAAGAGCGGGGTTCGGGCCAGACGTAACCAATGACCAGGACTTTGGTTGTGGGCTGACTCATGGACGGTGTTCCTTTACGGCAGACGGGCGGGGGAAAGCAAAAAGGGGCGCAATTAAACCACAGGTTCCTGACCCAGGCTTCAATGCGCCCCAGTTCGGTCCGCTCAACGGCTCGGTTATATCAATGGGGCGCGTTAAACCGGATTCAGGCTCACCAGCACCTCCCAGCCAACGTAACTGCCGCTGTTCCTTTCAACGGCTTTTTTCATGCCCTCCACGTTTTCCAGAAAGACCGGTTTGTCGGTGGTCAATTGGCTCAACAGTGATGTCGCCAGTGCGAACGAATCCGCGTTATCAACGGCCGCAGCCTTGTCCAACTTCAGAAAAACAGTCCTGTCGATCGCTTGAAACTCCTTGATTGCCTGCTCGTCGAGAGTGCTGAGCTTTTGGCGAGCGACTGTGTGGAGGTCATCGAGTTTATCCAGGATTTTCTTATTGATAAGACCGAGGTGATTGAGCGTGTCCTTATCGATATCGTTCAGTTTGTTGATGATGTTCCTGTCCAAACTGTAGATTTCCTTGAGCGTCTTCTCGTCGGTTGCGATCAGTGTCTTCAGGGCAATTTTCTGGCTGAAATTGCCGGAAGCAAGGTTTAGCAGCAGTTTTACGTCCAGACGTTGGTAGTTGCCTTGGCGTTCCAAAGCGGGAATCAGCGCATAGGCATGATCCAGCGTATTTGGCGCGCCGTGAAACAGTTCATGAATAAGGGCGTCGGCAACAGCCGAACGGCTGAAGCCTTGAACGCGAAACTCGTTATTAAATCGATGGGTGTAAATAGTCATGAAAGGTTGTTGCTTTATCTGGGTGGGACTGGCCGCTTTCCACCGCCTGTAAAGTTCCGGGTTCAGGGAGGCAAGAACGTCTTTTCGGTCGCTGTTTTTATAGTTCGTTACGTCATACCTGTAGTTTTCAGGTGTGATCCTGGCAATCTCCGACTTGACCTCCTTGAGGTGTTGCAGAACTTTATTCCGGCTCTGGACCGTGTTGTCGCCCAGCAGCAGTTTCAGCACCATTCCAGAGTCATAGTCCAGACTTTTGTCTTGCAATACCCGGATCGCATCGTCAATTTTGGTTCGTGCCAGTGGCAACGCATCCCTGACGACTTTACGGCTATAGGTGGCTGGCATCAGTTTGTGGAGTTTGGGCAGGTGCAGCGTGCTGATGATGTCAAAGTTCCGGAGCTTCGCCCCCCACGGTTGGCTTGCTCGGTTGAGCGCGTACCATTGGTCGTTGTGTCGCGTGGCGACGATCATCAGTGACTCGGCCGCCGAATCCAGAGGCCGCCAATGGCCGACGTTGATCTCGGAACGCTCAGCGGCCTTGATCAGATCATAGGATTGCGCGCTGCCCGTCAGCTTGTGCAGTTGCGCGGTGACATTTTTCAGGGCGCTGTTACCGCTCTGGTTGAGCTTCAGGAGTTTTACGCCGCCGCGTATCAACTCCGGTACTCCGTCCAGCGGATTGAACAGTTGGTTCACCAAACCGGCGCCCACTTTAGCCATGCTGGCGGCTTTTGAGGCCAGGGACGCGGTTTTAGCCGCGATGCCGACCATTTTGGCGACCGCACCGACCACTAAAAGAAGTGTCATTGCCGCTTCAACCGTGCAGAACGCCCAGCCTTCGGCCTGACGATCCGGGTCGTCGGAGTTGATATCTTGAATGCACGATTTGAACGGGACGATGATGTTGATAATCGTGTCCGTCACCGCATCGTACTCTGCTTTTAATCTCTCAAGTTTTGTCTGTCCCCAACACTCTTTGAATAATTCTTCATAGGTTGCGATGGGGCGCTGCTTTTGTATGAACGCCGCGAGGTGATTGAACTCGCCACCGTAAAAACTTTGGTAAGAGCCCCGGCTTTGTTGCGTTGAATGTGCTGCCATTGCGGGTAGTACGGCGAGCTTTTCAATAACGCCAACGCTGGAGGGTTTAATGTCGGGGGTTACGCCGTGGGTATAGCACTCAATATCAGTGGGTAATCGATACACCGCAGAAGGCCGACCGTATCGCTTAAGGCTGCCAGAGAAGTCTGTGCGCGGAGTCTGATTCAACAAACCTTGCCCGCTGATCAGTTCTGCGAGCGCAGGGTTTTCACGGCATAGGCCATGCAGGGTAAATAATTCGTAGCAATACAACTTCCCCTCGAAGTAGGAACCTATCACCACGCCATAACGACCAGTGGCAGCATCTTTGTCACCCTGATTCTCCTTGTAACCTAACTTGGATAGTTCGGTGAGGGTGTGGGTGAGCAAACTAAGCGGATTAATACTTATCTTGATTTCGGGTGTGGGGATGATCGCGACTGAAGGTCGAACAGTGAACAAGCTTATTTGCCCCCGCAGCAATCGAGTGCGATCGAGGGTGGGGAGCGTCATCATGGCCAGTTTAAAACTGGTGATCATTGCCTCTGAGAAGTGGGTGTAGGCCTGATTGAATAGTTGATTGAACTCGGGTTTTAATCGATGGGTTTCATTGTTGATAAACGGATAGGTCTCATAGACGCTGGCTTTTTTCACAACATCCCATTCGCGATAGGCGAGTTCATTCGACATCAGCAACTCAACCAGCGACATGGGCTCCGATGTTGAAAATCCTGGACGGGGTGCGAGTGTTTTCCTGCTATAGAGAATTTCATCTTCAAGAAACTTGCACCCAGGTGCGGTTATTTTCAGAAGCCTTCGCGCGATGTCTCGTCTTGTCGGGAATTTTTCCGACAGTCTGGTTTGGACCTCGGCATACCGTCCAAGGTGCTTTTCATAGGCAGAAGTCGCTGTATCGACGGCACCGGCATGGGAGCTTTGCACATCGTCCAGGGTGATAACGTCATTGAGCAGCGCCCAGTCGAGCAAGGGGTCCACGGCAAGCAGGTTAGTGATGGTCGTCAGCGACTCATCCGCCAGTTCTATCGTTGCCAGCTTATTTATTTGCGTATAGGTCATCAGGCGCGAAGAACCTGGCGCGTTGAATTCCACCAACGCTACTGCGCGGCAGAACTCCACCCATTGCGGGGTGCCCAGTAGCAGGGTGGGCGGCAGGTCTTTGACCAGGAATTCAGGCGCGATGCCTGCCAACAGCAAGTGCGACGCCAGGGGCGCGGTTTCCTTGCTGACACCCGAGTGCTTGATCAGATGATGTTCCAACGCACTTCTTACGGCAGAGAAAGTCTGTTCAACATGCTCAGTGGCGTACAGATTAAAACCGGCGACATGGTTGCGAGGCTGTGCTTCGCCTATGGACGGATGCAGGTCCATCAGTACAGCGGTCAGCACCACTTGTTGCAGATACAGATCGGACAGCGGTTGATCGCTCGATGCACCATACCAGTCCAATTCGTTGATATAGCCTTTGGCCCATGAGGCCGCGATGGAATCGGACGCAAGTATCAGTAGTTGGTCATCGGCGCTGGCGCGATTGATGGACGAGAACTGATAGCCCATGGCAATTTTTGCCAGTTTGTCCAGCAACTTCCCGCTTCCTTGGGTGTGGTGATGGGTCAGGGCTCTTATTTGGCCACGCTGTGTACTGGAAAGGGTGACGGGGCTTTGCGTTACGGTCGAGAGCATTTCCCAATAGTTGCCCAATGGGGGGCTTTTCGGCAGGCGCAGTTCCAGCAATGTAACAAGACGTTGTGTTTCTGCGGCGGTGGACGGAATGGGATGGTCATGGAATCTGAGCCATTGCGTCATGCTGACCCGGTCATCGAGCGTCACCGCGCCGTGCAGGACAATCGCGACTTCAGTAAGGGTTTTCAGGTCATCGTCCAACTCGGGGTCAAGCTGGGTTTGGGTGGTCAGATTGTGGGTGAAGTTGCCGGCCAGCGCGGTGATGCGGCCGTTATCCGTGACCTGGAACACGGCATCTACCGACAATCGGTTCTTGGCCAAGATCTTTTGGAATGCAGATTTCTTGATCATCCGCTTTAACAGTTCAATGCCGGGAGCCATTGAACTTTCAAGGCTTGAATCGCGCTCCAGGGATATACGCGGTATTGCCCAGATGGGCGCAAAGTCTGTGCTGTTGTCGTCCAGCATGGTTTTTAATCGGCCGATAACTTCCAGTCGTTCACTGTCGTCGCTGCTCGTTGGGTCAACCATGTCATGGGGAGTGCTGCCTGGTCGCGAAAGGTGTCGTGCGGCGATAGCGTGATTGTTTGTGTTGTTCATCTTGAATCCATTCAAGGTTTATTAAGTATAAGGCGGCAGTTATCGCTTTTCGTAAAAAAAGCAGTGATCTGTTGCGTCTGGTTTTATATGGGCGGCAAATTGGTTTTAAGAACTGCTCGATGGCGTTTTTTAGCGCCGGGCGGCAACTTAGTTTTAATTCGGGCCTGAAGGCCAGTTAGTTATTTGAACCAGTTGTTTCAGTCGGGTTTAAATAGGTGGGCGGCTATTGGGCACAAGGGGTGTGCCTGCATTAAGAGAGGAGTTGCTATATGTTTATATTTGTAAGGCGGGCGTGAGGTCGATTAATTAAACAATAATGGCTCTTGTTTGCGCATAAACAAGAGCCATTTATAGAGGCGTCGCGGAATAACTCAGCAGGCGGACAGTATCCCCGACACTTTGTCGCGCAATTGATCAATCGAGAAGGGTTTGCCAATGACGTGCATACCCGTCGGTACCTCTATGCTTTCGGCATAACCGCTGGCAAACAGGATCGGCAGTTCCGGACGCAGCATGCGTGCCTGGGTGGCGAGTTCGCGGCCATCCATTACAGGCAGGCCGACGTCGGTCATCATCAGGTCGATGTGCTGGTCTTCGTCATTGAGGAACTCCAGGGCTTTCTCGCTGCCATCCGCTTCCAGCACCTTGAATTCAAGTTCCTCCAGCACATCGACGATCAGCATGCGAACGATGGCGTCGTCTTCGACGACAAGAATGATGGACGCGTTGGAGGACATAGTGGGGACTCTCAATGAGGAAATAATGGGGCGCCGGTCGATCGAAATTGCCGGTCTCTTGCTTGAGTAATTGCCGGACCCCGACAAGTTCCCGACCCGATACAAAAAACAATAACGGTACAAGACGCGGCAAGGATAACGCGTGGCATTGATCGCGCGCAGGTAATTGCAGGAATTTGCCGTTGAACCTGTCAGAAAATTGGATCAATGCGGCAGTTTTGGGGCAAACTCCTTGGTTTTCAACAGTTCGACAAGGCCCGCCCCCATGACCTCAGCGTCTTCGGTTGATGAGCAACGATTCCGTAAACTCCTGAGCCGCAACGTCAGCTTGCCGCTGGGCGTGGGCGTCATCAGCGCGGTTTTCTTTGTAGCGTTGATCTCTTACTTGCTATCCGTCATTCAATGGGTCGAGCACACCGACCGGGTGATCAATAACGCCAATGAAGCGGTGAAGCTGACTGTCGACCTTGAAACCGGCATGCGCGGTTTCCTGCTCAGCGGCGATGAGCACTTTCTGGACCCCTACGAAACGGCCAAGCCGAGAATCGCGGTGTCGCTCAATACCTTGCTCGAATTGACGGCTGACAATCCGGTCCAGACCGATCGCTTGCGCCGGCTGCAAGCCTTGCAAACCGAATGGGCGACCTACGCCCAATCGATGATCGATTTGCAGCGCTCCAGTGGTGATTACCGGGGCGCGGTGAAGGCCGGGCGCGGTAAGCGCCTGACGGATGAAATCCGCAAACAGTTCGAAGACGTCATCGATATGGAGCAGCAGTTGCGCACCACGCGCAACGAAGAAGTACGTCGCACCACGATCTGGAGCATCACCCTGTACCTGCTGTTCGTGGCCGGTATCAGTACGTTGCTGGCCTATGTCGGCCGGCGCGACTTGCTCAACCTGTCCCAGAGCTACAGCGCCAACCTGGCGGCGCAACAGGCCAGTGCGTTGCGCCTGGAGCAGCAAGCGTGGCTGCGCAGTGGCCAGACCGAATTGGCCGAGCAAGTGTTGGGGCAACTCACTCTTAATGTGCTGGGCCGCAATATTTTGCAGTTCTGCGCGCAGTACCTGGGCACGGCCGTGGCGGCCATTTATGTCCGTGAAGAACATGGCGGCCTCAAGCGCGTGGCGTCTTACGGGTTGTCCCGGGAGCAGGAAACCCAGGATCAGTCGATCTACGACGGCGAGGGGATTCTCGGCCAGGCCGTGCAGCAGGGCCGGTTGATTCGTCTGGATGACGTGCCTGGCGATTACTTCAAGGTCAGCTCCGGTTTGGGCGAAGGCTTGCCACACAGCGTACTGGTGGTGCCAACCAGCGACGATGATCGCGTGAACGGCGTGATTGAACTGGGTTTCCTGCGCCCGTTGAGCGAGCGTGACATCGAACTGCTTGAGCTGATTGCCGGCAACATCGGCACCTCGATCGAGGCGGCCCGTTACCGTCAACGCTTGCAGGAAGTGCTGGCCGAAACCCAGCAGCTCAACGAAGAGCTGCAAGTCCAGCAGGAAGAACTCAAGACCGCCAACGAAGAACTGGAAGAGCAGTCGCGGATTCTCAAGGAATCCCAGGCGCACCTGGAAACCCAGCAAGTGGAGCTGGAGCAGACCAACGAACAGCTTTCCGAACAGGCGCAGATCCTGGCCGATCAACGCGACGCCATGGACCTGAAGAACACCGAACTCAATCAGGCCCAGATTCAACTGGAAGAGCGCGCCGTAGAATTGCAGCGCTCCAGCAAGTACAAATCCGAATTCCTCGCCAACATGTCCCACGAGCTGCGCACTCCGCTGAACAGTTCGTTGATCCTGGCCAAGCTGCTGGCGGAAAACCCTCAGGAAAACCTCAGCGCCGAACAGGTCAAGTTCGCCGAATCGATTTACTCGGCCGGCAATGACTTGCTCAACCTGATCAACGACATTCTCGACATTTCCAAGGTCGAAGCCGGCAAGCTGGAAATGCGTCCGGAAAACACCAGCGTCGCTCGTCTGGTGGATGGCTTGCGCGGGATGTTCGAGCCGATGGCCAAGGACAAGAAGCTGGAGTTTCACGTCGAGTTGCAGGCCGACTCGCCGATGATGATCTTCACCGACCGCCAGCGCCTGGAGCAGGTGATCAAGAACCTGCTGTCCAACGCCGTGAAGTTCACTGAAAAAGGCGCTGTCAGCCTTACCGTGGCCAATCAGCCGGGTGAGGGCATCGCCTTCATCGTTCGCGATTCCGGGATCGGCATTTCCGAGGACCAGCAGGAAAGCATTTTCGAAGCCTTCCGCCAGGCCGACGGCACCACCAATCGCCGTTACGGCGGCACCGGGTTGGGCTTGTCGATTTCCCGGAACCTGGCGATGTTGCTGGGCGGCTCGATCAGCGTCACCAGCGAGCCGGGGCAGGGCAGTGTGTTTACCCTGGTGTTGCCGCAGCAATACGTCGAGCCCGGCGATGAACCGGTCGAACCGATGCGTGCGACCCCGGTGGCTCACGTGCCGAAGCCTCCCCAGGTCGCGTTAGTGCCACTGGTTGCCGAAATCGATATCCCGCGCTTCAACGATGACCGCGCCAAGGCACCGTTCACCACGCGTTGCATTCTGGTGGTCGAGGACGAGATCAATTTTGCGCACATCCTCTACGACTTGGCCCATGAACTGGGTTACCACTGTCTGGTGGCCCACGGTGCCGACGAAGGTTACGACCTGGCCAAAGAGTTCATCCCCGATGCCATTCTGCTGGACATGCGCCTGCCGGATCATTCCGGGCTGACGGTGTTGCAGCGCCTGAAAGAACATGCCGAAACCCGGCACATCCCGGTTCACGTGATCTCGGTCGAAGATCGCGTAGAAGCCGCGATGCACATGGGGGCCATCGGCTATGCGGTCAAACCGACCACCCGCGAAGAACTCAAGGACGTGTTTGCGCGCCTGGAAGCCAAGCTGACCCAGAAGGTCAAAAAAGTCCTGCTGGTGGAAGACGATGACCTGCAACGCGACAGCATTGCCCGGCTGATCGGCGACGAAGACATCGAAATCACGGCGGTCGGCTTCGCCCAGGAAGCGCTGGACCTGCTGCGCACGACGATTTTCGATTGCATGATCATCGACCTCAAATTACCGGACATGCTCGGTAACGATCTGCTCAAGCGCATGTCCACCGAAGACATCTGCTCGTTCCCGCCGGTAATCGTTTACACCGGGCGCAACCTGACCCGGGACGAAGAGGCCGAGCTACGCAAGTATTCGCGCTCGATCATCATCAAGGGCGCGCGCTCGCCAGAGCGGTTGCTGGATGAGGTCACACTCTTTCTGCACAAAGTCGAATCCCAGTTGTCCCATGAGCGGCAGAAGATGCTCAAGACCGCCCGCAGTCGCGACAAGGTCTTTGAGGGCCGCAAAGTGCTGCTGGTGGACGACGATGTGCGCAACATCTTCGCCCTGACCAGTGCGCTGGAACAGAAAGGGGCAGTCGTGGTGATCGGTCGTAACGGTCGTGAGGCGATTGAAAAATTGAATGAAGTCGAGGACATCGACCTGGTGCTGATGGACGTGATGATGCCGGAGATGGACGGTTTCGAGGCCACGGCCTTGATCCGCCAGGACCCGCGCTGGCGCAAGCTGCCGATCATTGCGGTGACGGCCAAGGCCATGAAGGACGATCAGGAACGCTGCCTCGCGGCGGGTTCCAACGATTACCTGGCCAAGCCGATCGACCTGGATCGCCTGTTCTCGCTGATTCGTGTGTGGTTACCGAAGATGGAACGCATCTAGTGGAAAGCTTTTAGTGGAAAAGAACACCGAAATCGAATTGCGGCTGCTGATCGAGGCGATCTACCTCAAGTACAGCTACGACTTTCGCGATTACTCCGGCGCGTCGATCAAGCGCCGGGTGGCTCACGCGTTGGGGCAGTTCGAGTGCGCGACCATCTCGGCGTTGCAGGAAAAGGTCCTGCACGATCCGACCGCGTTCATGCAGTTGCTGCAATTGCTGACGATCCCGGTCAGCGAGATGTTCCGCGACCCTTCGCACTTCCTGGCCATTCGCAAGGAGGTGGTGCCGCTGCTCAGGACCTACCCGTCGATCAAAATCTGGATTGCCGGGTGCAGCACCGGCGAGGAGGTCTATTCGATGGCAATCTTGCTGCGTGAAGAGGGATTGCTTGATCGCACCATCATCTACGCCACCGACATCAACCCGCGCTCGCTGGACAAAGCCAAGCAGGGGATTTTCTCCATGGAGAATGTCCGCGCCTACACTGCTAATTATCAGCAGGCCGGTGGTCAGCGCTCGTTTGCCGACTACTACACGGCCGCCTACGGCTACGCGATTTTCGACAAGAGCCTGTGCGAGAACGTGACGTTTGCCGATCACAGCCTGGCGACTGACAGTGTCTTTTCAGAAACTCAATTAGTTTCGTGCCGTAATGTATTGATTTACTTCAATAAAAAGCTTCAGGATCGCGCCTTTGGTTTGTTTCATGAGTCACTGTGCCATCGTGGTTTCCTGGTGTTGGGCAGCAAGGAAACCCCGGATTTTTCGGCCTATGGCAAACAGTTCGAGCCCTTGGTCAAACACGAACGGATCTACCGCAAATCATGAACAGTGCACCCGGTTTGCCGACCGTAGAGGCTATCGTGATCGGCGCTTCGGCCGGTGGCGTCGAGGCGCTGCTGAACATTCTCACGCCGCTGCGCGAAGGCTTCTTGCTACCCATCATCGTGGTGTTGCACCTGCCTGACGAACGTCGCAGCCATTTGGCTGAAGTGTTCGCCCGACGGGTTTCAATGCCGGTGCTGGACGCCGGCGACAAGACGTCGATTGCCCCCGGAACCTTGTATTTCGCCACTCCCGGCTATCACCTTTCGGTGGAACAGGACCGCAGTTTCTCGTTGAGCCTTGAAGACCGCGTGCACCATTCGCGGCCGGCCATCGATTACCTGTTCGAATCCGCCGCCGACGCTTACGGGCCGGCGCTGGCCGCCGTGCTGTTGACCGGTGCCAATCGCGATGGCGCCAGCGGCCTGGCCCAGGTCAAGCACCGTGGCGGCCTGACGGTGGTCCAGGACCCGGACGAGGCGCAGGTCGCGACGATGCCCAAGGCTGCCCTGGATTTGCACCAGCCAGACCACATTCTCACTATCCGCGGCATCGGCCGTCTGCTTGTCGAGCTGGAACGAATAGCATGCTAAGTCACATCCAAGCCAAGTTGCTGATCGTCGACGATCTGCCGGAAAACCTGCTGGCGCTCGAAGCGTTGATCAAGCGCGAAGACCGCATGGTCTACAAGGCGCTGTCCGCCGATGAAGCGTTGTCGCTGTTGCTGCAACACGAATTTGCCATGGCCATTCTCGACGTGCAGATGCCCGGTATGAACGGCTTCGAACTGGCCGAGCTGATGCGCGGCACGGACAAGACCAGGAACATTCCGATCATCTTCGTCAGCGCCGCCGGCCGTGAATTGAATTACGCGTTCAAGGGTTACGAAAGCGGGGCCGTGGACTTTCTGCACAAGCCGCTGGACATCCATGCGGTCAAGAGCAAGGTCAATGTGTTCGTCGACCTGTACCGCCAGAGCAAGGCCATGAAGCAGCAGGTCGAAGCCCTGGAACAGAGCCGTCGCGAACAGGAAGCGCTGCTCAAGCAGTTGCAAAGTACCCAGAACGAACTGGAACAGGCGGTGCGCATGCGCGATGACTTCATGTCGATCGTCGCCCACGAAGTGCGCACGCCGCTCAATGGCCTGATCCTTGAAACCCAGTTGCGCAAAATGCACCTGGCCCGGGATAACGCGGCGGCGTTCACCCTGGACAAGATGCACGCCATGGTTGATCGCGATGAACGCCAGATCAAAAGCCTGATCCGCCTGATTGAAGACATGCTGGACGTGTCGCGGATTCGCACCGGCAAGCTGTCGATTCGACCGAGTCGCTTTGACCTGGTGAAACTGGTGGATAACCTGCTGCAAAACTTCGCCCCGCAATTCGATGCCGCCGAATCAACGGTCACGTTCACCGCCGAGGCGCCGGTGGAAGGGCCGTGGGACGAGTTTCGAATTGAGCAGGTCATCTCCAATTTGCTGACCAATGCCTTGCGCTATGGTGGCAAAGGCCCGATCGAGGTGCGTGTGTACCAACACGAGGGCCAGGCCCGGGTTGAGGTCCAGGATCGTGGCATCGGCATTAGTGAAGAAAACCAGAAACGCATTTTTCAACAGTTCGAACGGGTTTCAGCCAAGACCGTGGTTGCCGGGCTTGGACTCGGGTTATTTATTTCCGAGCAAATCGTCGCCGCCCATGGCGGTTCCATCGTCGTCGAGAGCAAAATAAACGAAGGCGCCTTATTTCGCGTTTGTCTGCCGCTGTAGGAAATCAGCCAGATAAACGCAACCTCTGAATGACCGCATGGTCGTATCAGCAGCTATTGACCGAACAAAGGCTTCCCATGAGTGAAGATGCGCAAGATGTAGTACTCATTGTCGAGGATGACCCCTCGATTTTGATGGTGTTGTCTGCCTATCTGTCGGGCAAGGGTTACCGGGTGCTACAGGCCGAAAACGGCGAGCAAGCGTTCGAAATCCTCGCGAGTAAACCGCACCTGGACATGATGATTACTGACTTCCGACTGCCCGGCGGGATCTCCGGCGTGCAGATTGCCGAGCCTGCGGTGAAATTGCGCCCGGAGCTCAAAGTGATTTTTATCAGCGGTTATCCGCAGGAAATCCGCGAGACGGACAGCCCGATCACCCGCAAGGCGCCGATTCTGGGCAAGCCATTCGATCTGGATGTGTTGCAGGAATTGATGCAGGAAATGCTCTCCTAAACGCTTTTGATCTACGTAGGAGCTGCCGAAGGCTGCGATCTTTTGATGTTGGTTTTAAGAATCAAGATCAAAAGATCGCAGCCTTCGGCAGCTCCTACGCAGGTGTACTCATACTCTCTTAGATTCTAATCATCTCGCGCACCTTCGCCGTTAATAGATCGAAGGTGAACGGCTTGGTGATCATCTGCATGCCCGGGTCGAGGAAACCTCCGCGCACGGCGGCATGCTCGGCGTACCCGGTAATGAACAGCACCTTGAGTTCCGGCCGGTATTGCCGACCGATTTCCGCCAGTTGCCGGCCATTCATCCCCGGTAGCCCGACGTCGCTGATCAACAGATCGATGCGCTGGGCGGAATCCAGGATCGGCACCGCGCTGTCGGCGTCCCCTGCCTCGACAAACGCATAACCCAACTCGCTCAGCACCGCGCTGACCAACACTCGAACTGCGGGATCGTCCTCGACGATCAACACCGTCTCACCGTTTTGTGCGAAAGGTGTCTGCTGGATCGCCACGAGCGGGTCTTGCACCAGGTTGCCGGCGAAGCGCGGCAGGTACAGGTTGACGGTGGTGCCGTTATCGACCTCGCTCTGAATCGTGACGTGACCTCGGGATTGCTTGCTGAAACCGTAAATCATCGACAACCCAAGTCCGGTGCCCTGGCCGATGGGTTTGGTGGTGAAGAACGGGTCAAAGGCCCGAGTGATGGTGGCTTCGGGCATGCCGCAACCGGTGTCGGTCACGCTCAGCACCACATAATCCCCGGGTTGAAGATTGCCATGGGCTTCGGCAAACCCGGTGTCGAAATGTTGATTGAAGGTTTTGACCACCAGTTTGCCGCCATCCGGCATGGCGTCACGGGCGTTGATGACCAAGTTGAGCAGGGCGCTTTCCAGTTGATTGGGGTCCGCTTCGGCCACCCACAGGTCATCGCTCAGTTGCATGTCCAGGCGAATCGTCTCATTGATGCTGCGTTGCAACAGTTCGCCCATGGACGTCACCAGGGTGTTGATCACCACCGGTTTGGAATCCAGCGACTGGCGCCGGGAAAACGCCAGCAGTCGGTGAGTCAGGGCGGCGGCGCGGTTGGCTGAAGTCACACCAAGGTCTATCAGACTATCGAGGTCTTCGGTGCGGCCACGGGCCAGGCGCCGACGCAACAGCTCAAGGCTGCCGATGATGCCGGTCAGCATGTTGTTGAAGTCATGGGCGATGCCGCCCGTCAACTGGCCGACCGCTTCCATTTTCTGCGACTGGCGCAGCGCTTCTTCGTTATGCCGAAGTTGTGCGGTGCGCTCCTCGACTTGTTGCTCAAGGGTTTCCAGGGTGGTTTGCAGCCGCAGTTCGCTCTGGCTCAGATCGATTAGCCGGTCCCTGGCTTCGTACTGTCGTCGTCGCCCGCGCAACGCGGTGGTGACCAGGCTGATCAGGGTCACGGGATGGAACGGGCGCTCAAGAAAGGTCACGTTGCCCAGTTGCGGGCCCAAACGCGACGCGGCGTTCTGTTCCGGCCCGCCGTGGTGGGTCAACAGCACGATCGGTAAGTCCGACCAGGCCGGTTGTTGATCGATCAAGCCTTGCAGATGATCCAGATCGGCACCCAGCAGCGCTTCAGACGCAATCAACAGCAGGCCGGCGCCAAATGCCAGTTCACCGCACAACCCCGCCAGGTCACGACTGATGACACCGTCATAGCCCGCTTCATTGAGCATCATCAGTGCAATCTGGCTGTCGCGACCCAGCGGCGCGAGAATGATTGCGCGCTCGGACGTCGCGGCCAGCGCGGTCATGGTTGATCTTCCTCAAGCAGCGGTTTGCTGGCGCCCAAATAGGTCGGTACCCCACGCAAGACCCCTTGGAACGCGTCCAGCGGTTCGCCGATGGTCATGCCATTGCTGCTGATGCGGTATTCACGGATGGTTGATTCATGGCTGCCGGTGCGTTTCTTGATGATAGAAATGGCCCGGCGCACCTTGCCCAGGGCTTCGAAATAGCGCAACAGAATGACCGTGTCGGCGAGATAGGTGATGTCCACTGGCGCTTGCATGTCCCCGACCAGTCCATGCTGGGCCACGGTCATGAACGTCGCGGCGCCGCGGCGATTGAGGTACAGCAGCAACTCGTGCATGTGCAGCACCAGGGCGTTTTCTTCCGGCATCGCGGCTTGATAGCCGTTAATGCTGTCGATCACCACGGTTTTGATGTCGCGCTCATCGACGCAACGACGCACCCGATGAGAGAACTCGCCGGGGGATAGCTCGGCGGCATCCACTTGCTCGATTAGCAGGTTGCCGGTGGCTTGCAAGGCCTTGAGGTCGATGCCCATGTTTTTCATGCGCTCGAACAGCAGGCCCAATTCCTCGTCGAAGATAAACAGCGCGGCTTTCTCGCCACGGGCAACGGCCGCTGCGGCGAAGATCATCGAGATCAGCGATTTGCCGGTGCCGGCAGGGCCGAGGATCAACGTGCTGGAGCCGGTTTCGATGCCGCCACCCAGCAGGGCGTCCATTTCCTTGATGCCGCTGGTCAATTGCCGACGGACATAGCCGCCGCGATGTTCGGCGGCCACCAGGCGTGGAAACACATGGATACCGTCGCCCATGATGGTGAAGTCATGGAAGCCGCCACGGTATTTTTGGCCGCGGTATTTCACCACGCGAATACGCCGGCGTTCGGCGCCGTAGTTAGGGGTCAACTCTTCAAGGCGAATCACCCCGTGGGCGACGCTGTGCACGGTTTTGTCGAGGGACTCGGTGGTCAGGTCATCGAGCAGCACCACCGTGGCGTCGTAGCGCACAAAGTAGTGTTTGATCGCCAGGATTTGTCGGCGATAGCGCAGTGAGCTTTGGGCCAGCAGGCGAATTTCGGACAGGCTGTCGAGCACCACGCGGGTCGGTTTGACCCGTTCGACCACTTCGAAAATCTGCTTGGTGGCTTCGCCCAGTTCAAGGTCCGAGGAGTACAGCAGGCTTTGCTGGTGTTCGGCGTTGAGCAGGCTTTCCGGGGGGGTCAGTTCAAAGATGTGGATGTTCTCATCCAGCTCCCAACCGTGGGACAACGCCCCTTGGCGCAGCTCACGTTCGGTTTCCGACAAAGTGATGTACAACGAGCGCTCGCCGGCTCGGGCGCCGGCAAGGAGAAAATGCAACGCGACGGTGGTTTTACCGGTTCCGGGCTCACCCTCCAGCAGAAACACATGTCCGCGGGACAATCCACCGGCCAGGATGTCATCCAGACCTTCAATGCCGGTGGCGGCTTTTGCACTGAACAACTCGTTAGATGTAGACAAAAAAAGCCCTCTCATGACTAGGGGAAGCGAGGCAGCAGGCCTGAAGTGCCTGAAGTGACTGCCTGTTTCTCTTGACCCTTGGCCGAGACGACGGTTCAACCTTTTGTGTTTGAGTGATGTTCTTGTGCAAAAAAAGCAAAAGATCGCAGCCTGCGGCAGCTCCTACAGGGGCGGTGTTCGACCGCAACACCGTGACGCAACGGTTCTTTTAGAGCCCTTGCTGCAACGCCGGATCATCCGGGTTCATTTGCTCAAGCTGCGCCAGCAGGATTTGCACGTTCTGCAACTGGCCGCTTTCCTTCCAGTAATTGATTAACAAGACCCGCGCCTTGCGATCGGCCGGATGGCGCTGGACGATTTCCTGCAGCTGTTTCTGCGCCGCTTCCAGCTCTTCTTCGCTGTGCAGCGTGGTGGCGAGGTCGTAGCGGTAATCCTTGTTGTCCGGCTCCAGTTCAACGGCTTTGGCCAGGCCGAGCACGGCAAACTCGCTTTGCCCGTGGTGCAGCAACCAGAGACCGAGGGCGTGTTGCAGGTAGGCGGAATCCGGCTGGGCCTGCAACTGTTTGGCCAGTAGCTGGCGGGCGGCATCGCTTTGGCCTTGCCTGTCGAGCACTTCGATTTGCATGACCAGTGCCGGCAGGTTGCCGGGTTCCAGTTGCAAGGTGCGCTCCAGCGCGTGTTGCGCTTCTTTCAATTCGGCATTGTGCAAGTGCAGACGCGCCAACTGAGATTGCGTACTGGCAGATTCGGGTTCGTTCTTGAGCACCAGTTCCCAGGCATCGATGGCCTGCTGCAACGGCCCGAAATACAACCCCAAATCATCCGGCGACAACCCCAGCAGCGCGTTGATCGCGGCAAAGCGCACGGTTTGATCGCTGTCATCGAGCAACGGCCCGAGCAACAGGCTGCGCTGGCCGCCAGGCACCAGGCCAACGACACTTTTGATCGCCGCCACCCGGACATCCACCGAGGGGTTTTGCAAATCCGCATCCGCCAGTTTCAAGGCTTGCGGGCTGGGGTAGTTCGGCAGTTCGGCCAGCAGCCAGATACGGCGCTTGGCGGACAGGTCTGGACGACTCAGTTGCTGATAAAGCATCCGCGCAGCCCCCGGTTGACCGGCGCGAGCCTGGGCCAGTGCTTCGCTGTAGCCGTGTTTAATCGCCTCCGAGACCACGGGCGTGGTGCTACGCAGAAAAAACCAGGCGAGGGCAATGGCAAGCAGGATGCAGAGGCTGATAAGCAGGTAGCGGCGGGACTGGGGCATGCAGGAATCCGGGAGCTGGCGAGCTTTTGCGAAGGCGTCAGCTTCGGTCAGGTGCGGCCCCGAGTCAAACCCCGACTCAGTTCAATACGTACTCGATGGGTTCCAGGGCCGGCGGCAAATCGGTTTGCCCCAGTGCGGCCAGCACTTCGCGCTCCAGGGTGCGCAAAATTGCATTGCACGGCAAATCGTTCTCGTCGAAGCCAAACGGGTCCTCCAGGTCATCACCAATCTCGTCAAGACCGAAAAATGTGTAACTGACGATGGCGGTAAATACCGGTGTCAGCCACCCCAGTGGTTCGGCCATGGCAAACGGCAGCAGGATGCAAAACAGGTAAATGGTGCGGTGCAGCAACAGCGTGTAAGGGAAGGGCAGTGGCGTGCTTTTGATTCGCTCACAACTGGCCTGGACCTGGCTCAGGCTGACCAGCCGCGACTCCAGTTGGGTGTAGCGCCATTCACTGATCCGGCCCAGTTCGGCCAGTTCCGAACAGCGGGCGCCGATGCGTTGCAACAGCGCGTCAGGGATGTTCGGGTGCAAACGGTCGATGGGGTCGTGGGTCCAGGGGGCGATAGCGTGCGGTTCACTTTCCAGCCGCAACCGCGCGATCAAACCATGGGCGAAGCCGCAGAGTTCGCGCAGCAACAGCTCGCGTTCGTCCGCATCCATCAGCCCTTGGGTCTGGCGAATCAGCGAGCGTACTTCAATGATCATCTGCCCCAGTTGCTTGCGACCCTCCCACCAGCGGTCGTAGCAGGCGTTGTTGCGAAAGCTCATGAAGATCGACAGCGACAAGCCCAGCAGGGTAAACGGCGTGGCGTTGACCTTGGAGAAAGACTCCGGGTGCCAGGTCTCGATCAGCACAATCACCGAGGCAAGCAGCGTCACCAGCAGGCTGCGCAAGGCTATACGTTTGGCAATCGAGCCTTTGAGGGAAAACAGGATGCCGATCAGATTCGGCTTGGGACGCACGATCATGGGTAAGGCTTATCAATAGACGCTTTCGCAGCGTTTTAAGCCTAGGGGGACGACGGGGTTCTGTCCAATCGCTATGGCTGACGGGCCTATCGAGCGCGTCTATCGGAATCGTCTGACTCATCATCGAAATTGCCTACAACACCTGTCGACTTTGAAACCTGTCGAGGTCCTGAAGCAGTGACTACGCTTGCTTGAGACGACCCGATGAGTGCACCCATGCAACCGCTGCTTCAGTACTTCAAGATGTTGCTCAACCCAGGCTATGGGGCGCTGTTGTTTGCCCTCAGAACCGTCATCGCCGGGCTGTTGACCTTGTATCTGGCGTTCCTGTTCGACCTTGATCAGCCCAAATGGTCGATCATGGCGGTGGTCATTGTCAGTCAGCCACTGGGCGGCATGGCCCTGGCCCGCAGTTTTGGCCAGGTCATCGGCACCACGATGGGGGCGGTGGTGGCCGTGCTGATCATGGCGATTTTCCCCCAGGCGCCGCTGCCGTTCATCATCACCCTGGCCTTGTGGCTGGCGTTGTGCACCGCCGGCGGCACGCTGCTGCGCTACACCAGTTCTCAGGCGTTTGTGCTCAGTGGTTACACGGCGGTGGTGGTCGCCCTGCTGGCGGTGCCGGACCAGGACGGCACCTTTCTGCTGGCGGTCACCCGGGTAACCGAGACCTTGCTGGCCGTGGTTTGCGTGTGCGTGGTCAGCCTGCTGACCGCACGACCGGAGGCCGTGACCCGCAGTTATTTCGCCAAGGTAGACCAAGTGATCAAGCTGCTCGCGACCCACGCGGCCGCCGTGATTCGTACCGACGAAAGCGAAGCCGATTTCCATCGCCGGCAAATGCAACTGTTAGGCGAGATCAGTGCGCTTGAAGGGTTGCGCCGGCATTTGTACTTCGACGCGCCCCGGCTGCGCAGTGCCAATGGCCTGGTGCAGTTGCTGGGCAATCAGCTGGTGTTGCTGACTTCGCGGCTGACGGCATTGCGTCACCAGCGCGAGTTGCTGGCCGAACGCTGGCAAGGGGCATTGCCCGCAGACATACAGCTTTTGCGCACCGAAGAATTGACCTTTCTCGATGAACTGGCCCGACAGGGCCGCTCATTGTCGCCCGAGGCACGCCAGCATTTCGTGGCGCTGCAACAACGCTTTGATAACCAGGCCTACAAGGCCGAACAGCTCACCGAAACCATGACCGCCACCTTGCGCTCGCTGGCTTGGGCCTTGCGTTGGGAGCAAGCACGGCTGCTGGAGCAACTGGAGCAGATTCTGGAATTGAGCGATGCGATACAGGACGGGCGCGAAGCGAGCTGCGTGTTCCGGGGGCAGGAAAATCCGCTGCACCTGGATTTCACCCTGGCGGCGATGAATGCCATCCGCGCGTTTACCGCGTTACTGGTGGCCGGGCTGATCTGGATCGAAACCGGATGGGACGGCGCACGCGGCGGGATGGTGCTGGTGGGTATTCTTTGTTCGCTGATGGCGACGTTCCCGCGACCTTTGTTGGCTGCTCAGAGTTACGCGCGAGGCTTGGGGCTCGCATTGCTGGCGTCGGCGCTCTACTTGTTCATGCTGTTGCCGATGATCAGTAACTTCGAACTGCTGGCATTGCTGTTGGTGCCGTTGCTGTATGCCGTCGCGGTCGGCCTGACCACACCGGCCACTACCGGCACCGCCATCGGTCTGGGACTCACCACGTTTCTGCTGTTGGGCCCGCAAAACATCGGGATCGGCCAGAACAGTGCGATCCAGTGGTTCGAGTTTGCTGGCGCGTATGTTTGCGCCACCGCGTTGGCGCTGAGTGTCTACGCGCTGATCTTCCCCTTCAGACCGGTTTTGCGGATGCGCCGGTTGTTCCATGAGAACGGCGAGCAGGTCTATGCCTTGCTGAAGACGGCGGCCACCGATGAGCAACAATTTGCTTTTGAAAGCCGCATGGTCGATCGCCTGACCATGATGCTCGGGCTGCTGCCAGCGATTAATGATCGACGTTCCAGCGAGTTGTTCGAGGTCAGCCTGGGATGTATGGCGCTGGGCGTGGCGTTGAACCAGCTCAGGCAACAAGGACAAGCTAATACCTTGCTCAGTACCGACCAGGAAAACCGTCTGCTGGCCGCCGTCCGTGAGACCGGAAGGCTGGTGGCGGGGCGCCCCGGTATTGAGCTTGAGCGATTGCTCGGTCAGTTGCGTGTCTTGGGCGATGAAATGGATGACCTTCATGGGGGCGTGCATGAACACCTCTGGTCAGTGTTCCGGATGCGCGTGGCGTTGCTGATCGTGGTGGCGTTCCTGCAACGCAACGGTGGCTACTTTCTAACCCCGGACGTTGAAGGAGTGCCGGCCCTTGCCCATTGATTTGGAAATTGGCGGTGTCTATCTGCCGCCGATCGCCCAGGCCTTGCTGCTGGCCTTGCCGATTTTTCTGCTGTTGGACGGTGTCCTGAGGCGCCTGGGCGTGCTGCGTTTCGTCTGGCATGAGGCGCTGTTCGAAGGGGCATTGTATGCCTGCGTTTGCGCCACGCTGATTCTGGTAATGGGAGCCTGATGCCTTGAAGAAGATCCTTTCCCGACTCGCCACTGTCGTTGTGGTGCTGCTGGCTTTCGTCCTTGGCTGGTTCGCCTGGGAGCATTACACCCGCGCGCCATGGACTCGCGATGCCCGGGTTCGCGCAGACGTGGTGACCTTGTCCGCCGACGTCTCAGGACGCATCGTCAGTCTCGGCGTGCAGGACAACCAGCATGTGGAAAAAGGCCAGTTGTTGCTGGAGATCGACCCGGCGCGCTATAGCCTGGCGGTGGAACGGGCCAAGCGTTCCGTTGAAGTCTCGAAAGCAACGCTTGGCCAGTCCCAGGCATCGATTGTTTCCAGCGAGGCGTTGCTCAAGCAGCGTCAGAGCGAGGAGCAGCGGCGGCGCACGCTTAAACAGCGTTTCGCCATTTCCGGTGAGGAGTGGGAGAAATCCAGTACCGAAGTCGCGGTGGCCCAGGCCGAGTTATTGCGTAACCAGGCCAACCTCGGGCTGGCACAAGCCAATGTGCAATTGGCCATCGCCGCGTTGAGCCAAGCCGAACTGGATTTGCAGCGCACGCGGGTCGAAGCGCCCGTCAGCGGATATGTCACCAACCTGCTGACCCGTCAGGGCGACTACGCCACGGCCGGCGGTGCGCTGTTGGCGTTGGTGGACAGTGACTCGTTTTATGTCAGCGGTTACTTCGAAGAAACCAAGTTGCCGCGAATCGAAGAGGGCGACCGGGTCAAGGTCGAGTTGATGAGCGGCGAAACGTTCGGTGGCACGGTGCAAAGCATTGCCTTCGCCATCGCCGACCGGGAGAACGCCCCTGGCAGCCGATTGCTGGCCAGCATCAATCCCAGTTATACGTGGGTCAAACTGGCGCAACGGGTACCGGTTCGAATTCAGATTGATGCGGACTATGCCGCCAAGAACCGGCTACGGGCGGGGACGACAGCGACAGTGACTGTCATGGAAACCCATCAGTCTGAAGAGCACCGCTAAACCTTGTAGGAGCAAAGCTTGCTCGCGAAGGCGGTGTGTCAGCCAACATCAGCATTGCCTGACACACCGCCTTCGCGAGCAAGCTTTGCTCCTACAGGAGACAGTATTTTCTGCAGGCAAAAAAAAGCCCCGCGACCGAATGAGACGCGGGGCCAAAAAATTTGGTTGGTTGCGGCCAACCAAAGGAGCTCTTTAAAAACTTACTTGCTGGCGACCGTCTCCGGTGCCCAGCCACCGCCAAGGGCTTTGTAGATCGCGACGATGCCGCGATACAGATCGACTTCGGCCTGGGCCTGGGTGTCTTCGGCTGCCAGACGTTCACGTTGGGCATCGAGCAGGACGAGGAAGTCCGCCGTGCCTTCGCGGTAGCGAATTTCTGCCAGGTCGGCAGCGGCTCGGCTGGATTCGCTCTGACGAATCAGCGAAATCAGCCGTTGCTGACGTTTGCCGTAATCGCTGAAGGCGTTTTCCGATTCTTCCAGGGCCAGCAGCACTTGTTGCTCGTAGGTCGCCAAGGCGCCTTCGGCATCGGCGTCGGCACCGCGCAAACGGGCCCGAACGCTGCCCAGGTCAAACGCTGCCCAGGTAATGCTTGGGCCCAGTGCCCAGGCGTTGGCCGCCGAGGAGCCGATCTGCGAACCACGCCCGGCGGTAAAGCCGAGGAAGCCGCTGAGGCTGACCCGTGGGAACAAATCAGCCTTGGCCACGCCAATACGGGCGGTGGCGGAAGCCAGTTTGCGTTCGGCACTGAGGATGTCCGGGCGACGTTGCAGCAACTCACCCGGATCACCGATCGGCAACGCCTTGGCGATGGCGGGCAAATCTTTAGGGCTCAGGTCTACGGTCAGCTTGTCCGGACGCTCACCCAGCAGGGTGGCGATGCGGTTTTTCTGCCGAACCTGCTCGGCCTGCAATTGCGGCACGCTGGCTTCGACGGAGGCCAGGCGCGCATCGGCGCGGACCACGTCGAGCTGATCGCCGACGCCGGCATCACGCAGGCTGACGGTGATCTTGCTCGATTCCTGCTGGTTCTTCAGGTTGGCCAGGGCGATCTTTTCCCGCAGTTGTGCGCCGCGCAGTTGACCGTAGGCGTCTACCAGTTCGGCAATCATGGTGACTTGCAGTTGGTACAGATCGGCTTCGGCCGCTTGCTGCTCGGCGTTGGCCGATTCCAGATTGCGCTGGATGCGGCCGAACAGGTCGATCTCCCACGCCATGTCCAGGCCCAGGTCGTAGCGTTCGCTGTTGACCCGTTTGGTGGTCTGGCCAGGGATTTGCCCTTTGGCCAGGTCACTGCTGGCGCGGCTGGTGATGGTCGGCATGGCGTCATTGCTGACGTCATCGCGAATCGCCCGGGCCGCTTTCCAACGGGCGAAAGCGACGCGCAAATCACGGTTGCCTTCCAGGGACTGAGTCACCAACTGGTTGAGGGTAGGGTCTTCAAACTGTTGCCACCAGATGCCTTCGAAACGCGAGCGGTCGAAGTTCTTCTGACCGCTGGCGCCATCAGTGGCGGTCGTGATGTTGGCCGCCTCCGTGGCTGGGGTTTTGTAGTCCGGGCCGACGGCACAGGCGCTCAGCGCCAGTACCAGAAGGCTCGGCAGGAAGGCTTTCAGGCTCATTGTTGCGCCTCCAGTTGCTTTTGAAGATTTAGCGCCTTGGCCGCTTTGCGAGCTTCACCGCGCTCCACAAAGTTACGAATCAATACGTAGAACACTGGCGTCAGCAACAGACCGAAGAAGGTCACCCCGAGCATCCCGGAGAACACCGCCACACCCATGGCGTGACGCATCTCGGCACCGGCACCGCTGGAAAAAACCAGTGGCACCACACCCATGATGAACGCGAAGGAGGTCATCAGGATCGGCCGCAGACGCAGACGGCAAGCTTCAAGTACCGCCGCCAGAGGGCCGAGGCCTTCCTGCTGTTTATCCTTGGCAAACTCGACGATCAGAATCGCGTTCTTACAGGCAAGCCCCACCAGTACGATCAAGCCGATCTGGGTAAAGATGTTGTTGTCGCCCCCCGAAGCAATCACCCCGGTAATGGCCGACAGCAGGGTCATCGGTACGATCAGGATCACCGCCAGTGGCAGGCTCCAGCTTTCGTATTGAGCCGCGAGTACCAGGAACGCCAGCAGTACGCAGAGCGGGAACACGAACAGTGCGGTGTTGCCGGACAGAATCTGCTGGTAGGTCAGGTCGGTCCATTCGTAGGTCATGCCGTTCGGAAGTTCATCCTTGAGCAGTTTCTCGATGGCCGCCTGGGCCTGGCCGGAGCTGTAGCCTGGGGCTGCCGCGCCGTTGATTTCAGCGGTGATAAAGCCGTTGTAGTGCATCACGCGGTCCGGGCCCGAGGTGTCGCTGACCTTGATGAAGGTCGCCAGCGGGATCATCTCGCCTTTGTTATTGCGCACTTTCAGCTGACCGATCTGGTCGGGTTCGAGGCGGAACTGTTGCTCGGCCTGAACGTTGACCTGGTAGGTGCGACCAAAGCGGTTGAAGTCGTTGGCATACAGCGAACCCAGGTAGATCTGCAGGGTGTCGAAGATGTCGCTGACGGCCACGCCGTGGGTCTTGGCTTTCTCGCGGTCGATGGCAGCATCGACCTGCGGCACGTTCACGGTGTAGCTGGTGAACAGGGCGGCCAGTTCCGGCACGTTGTGGCTCTTGGTAATGATGTTCATGGTTTCTTTGTACAGCTCGTCGTAGCCCAGGTTGCCCCGGTCTTCGATTTGCAGGCGGAAACCACCGATGGTGCCCAGGCCTTGTACCGGCGGCGGCGGGAAGATCGCCATGTAGGCTTCTTCGATCCCGGCGAACTTGCCGTTCAATGCCCCGGCAATCGCACCGGCGGACATGCTCGGGTCTTTACGTTCGTCGAACGGTTTCAGGGTCACGAACACGATGCCGGCGTTCGGGCTGTTGGTGAAGCCGTTGATCGACAGGCCCGGGAAGGCCACCGCACTTTCCACACCAGGCTGTTTCAGGGCCAGGTCGGACATGCGTTTGATCACGTCTTCAGTACGGTCCAGGCTCGAGGCATCCGGCAGTTGCGCGAAGGCCACCAGGTATTGCTTGTCCTGGCCAGGCACAAAACCGGTCGGGGTGTTGGCGAAACCGAAGAAGGTCAGCACCATCAGGCCAGCGTACAAGAGCAGGGCGATACCGCTGCTGCGGATAACCCGGCCGACTGTGCCGACGTAACCATGGCTGGCCTTCACAAAGAAGCGGTTGAACGGGCGGAACAACCAGCCACCAAAGATCTTGTCGAGCACCTTGGAGAAGCGGTCTTTCGGCGCGTCGTGGCTCTTGAGCAACACCGCAGCCAGTGCTGGCGACAAGGTCAGCGAGTTGAAGGCCGAGATCACCGTCGAAATCGCAATGGTCAGGGCGAACTGTTTATAGAACTGCCCGGTCAACCCGGAGATGAACGCCGCCGGGATAAACACCGCACACAGCACCAGCGCCGTGGCGATGATCGGGCCGGTCACTTCACGCATCGCACGCTTGGTCGCTTCGACCGGCGTCAGTCCGAGCTCGATGTTTCGCTCGACGTTCTCCACCACCACGATGGCGTCATCCACCACGATACCGATGGCCAGCACCAATCCGAACAGCGACAGGGCGTTCAGCGAGAAGCCGAACAGGTGCATCACCGCAAACGTACCGATCAGCGAAACCGGTACCGCCACCAATGGAATGATCGAGGCGCGCCAGGTTTGCAAGAACAGGATTACAACCAATACAACGAGGATCAGTGCTTCGAAGAGGGTGTGAACCACCGCTTCGATGGAACCGCGCACGAAGATCGTCGGGTCATAGACGATGCTGAAGTCCATGCCTTCCGGGAAGCTTTTCTTCAGCTCGGCCATCTTGTCGCGAACTTCGTTGGAGATCTGGATCGCGTTGGAACCAGGACGCTGGAAGATCGGGATCGCCACCGCCGGTTGGTTGTTCAACAGCGAACGCAGGGCGTACTGGCTGGAGCCGAGTTCGACGCGAGCGATGTCTTTGAGGCGCGTGATTTCACCGTTATCGCCTGCGCGAATGATGATGTTCTCGAATTCTTCCTCGGAGACCAGACGACCCTGAGTGTTAACCGACAACTGGAAACTGGTGGCATTTGGCGCAGGTGGCGCGCCGAGGGCACCGGCAGCGACCTGACGGTTCTGCTCGCGAATGGCGTTAACCACGTCGGTGGCAGTCAGGTTGCGCGAAGCGGTTTTGTTTGGATCGAGCCACACTCGCAGGGAGTAGTCGCCCATGCCGAACAGTTGCACATCACCGACACCGCCCAGACGCGCCAGCTCATCCTTGATGTTGAGCAAGGCGTAGTTGGACAGGTAGAGCATGTCGTAACGTTTGTCCGGCGAGGTCAAGTGGACCACCATGGTCAAGTCCGGAGAGGCCTTGTCCACGGTGATACCAATGCGCGTCACTTCTTCGGGAAGCTTCGGCTCGGTCCGGGTAACGCGGTTCTGCACCTGCACCTGTGCGTTGTCCAGGTCAGTGCCCAGTGCGAAGGTGATGGTCAGGGTGATCTTGCCGTCAGCGGTGGACTGCGACGACATGTACAGCATGTTCTCGACGCCGGTGATGGCTTGCTCCAGGGGAGCGGCCACGGTTTCACCGATGACTTTAGGGTTGGCACCCGGGAAGTTCGCACGAACCACAACGGTCGGCGGAACGACTTCCGGGTATTCGCTGATCGGCAATTGGAACAGCGAGATGGCGCCGGCGATCAGGATCAGCAGCGAAAGTACCGCTGCAAAGATCGGCCGTGAAATGAAGAATTGGGAAAAATTCATCGGAGTTGTCGTCCCTTAACCGCGTGGAGTCGCAGCAGCCAGTTTCACAACCGTACCCGGCGCGACCTTGGCAGGTGCGACTTGGGGCAGGTTGCTGGCTTCCAGCGCTTGTCGTTGTTGAGCCAGAGCGGCGAGGGTTTCTTTGCTGGCCATCGGGATCACTTCAGGGGTGACCGGCGAGCCAGGGCGAACCCGTTGCAGACCCTTGACGATGACGGTGTCGTCCTTGTTCAGGCCACTGCGCACGATGCGCAAGCCTTCGATCTTCGGACCCAGCTCGACTGCGCGATAGGCCGTTTTGTTGTCGGCATCCATCACCAGTACGAACTTTTTACCCAAGTCGGTACCGACGGCTTCGTCGTTGATCAGCACGGCGGAGTAGGTGCCGCTGCCGACCAGTTTCAGACGCGCATAAAGGCCTGGGGTGTAGGTGCCGTCGCTGTTGTCGAACACGGCGCGACCGCGGATGGTGCCGGTCTTCGGGTTGACCTGGTTGTCGACGAAGTTCATCACGCCCTGGTGCGGGTTGCCGTCTTCGTTGGACAGGCCGAGGTACACCGGCGTGGTAGCGCCGCGTTTACCCTGGCGGGCGAGTTGGGTGTATTTGAGGAACACACGCTCGTCGGCGTCGAAGTAGGCGTAGACCTTGTCGGTGGAAACGACGCTGGTGAGCGCGGTGGTATCGGCGGTCACCAGGTTACCGGCGGTGATTTCCGCACGGCTGACACGGCCGCTGATTGGCGACGTGACGCGGGTGAAGCTCAGGTTCAGTTTGGCCAGGTCCAGTTGAGCCTGGAGGGCACCGACGGCAGCGCGTGCTTCCTGGGAGGCGCTGGTACGCGAATCGGCCAGTTCGGCGGAGATCGCGTTGCTGGTACGCAGGCGTTCACCACGTTGGGCTTCATTTTCGCTGCGGGTGGCATTGGCGCGGGATTGAGCAACCAGCGACTCGAGGCGGCGGACTTCAGCCTGGAAAGGGCGGGGGTCGATCTGGAACAGCACGTCGCCTTTTTTGACCAGTGCGCCTTCAGTGAAAGCCACTTCATCGATCTGACCGGAGACCCGAGGACGAATTTCTACGGTTTCTGGTGCTTCGAGGCGCCCGGTGAATTCGTCCCATTCGTTGACGGGTTGCTCCAGCACCTTGGCCACGCTGACTTTCGCTGCGGGCATGCTGGCGGCAGTCTGAGGAGCCTTGCCGCAAGCGCTCATCACTACCACGGCCAACAAGGCCAACGGGAAGCGCAAATGTTTGAGTGACTGTTCCATGGATGCATCCGCCAATGTATTGAGAATGGACGGATGATGCTCGGCGGTGCTGTATCGCACGAATCGAATGAGGCAAAGGTAACTATCATTCGGAATGATATAAGAGCAAAGCAAGCCCTCTAGCATGCACCTTTCGTTAGCCTGCTATCAATCTGATTGATGGCAATTCTGTTTTGCACGCAACGCAAAGGTCTACCTGATTGGAAACCTTGTCAACGGCTTAAACAAAGAGACGGCCATTGCGGCCGTCTCGATTAGCGACTTATGACACTAAGTTCAGTTGATCCCTTTAG
>NZ_JBAGKV010000045.1:0-44165 GCF_037049705.1 Janthinobacterium sp. LPB2021202312-11-4
CTAGATGTGCGGCCACACTCAAACCTCATATATAGGGGGGCAACGGGCCAGCTCATACTAACGTTGTTGAGACGGCCACTCGCTTTGGATGCCCAAAAATCAAATTGGGCCGATTTTTCTGATTTTCAAGCCAAGTATCGGGATTTTTAGATACCCACCCCATATTGGCAGAATGCTGCCCTCGCTGACTATCAAAGAAGTAGACCTATCCGGTAGTGCGATGGAAGTCAGGAAATCGCTATCAATAGACTCTTGCAGAAAGCTATATGACCAAATTATCATTTGGCTATCTTATCGAATGACAAAGGATATCCAGCCATGAATGCCCATTTGTACCTCCGAGCATCGACCAAAGATCAAGACGCCCATCGTGCAAAAGTGGCTCTGGAGTTTTTCGCTGTCGAGAAGGGTTTGAGTATCGTTGGCGTATATGCCGAGAACATCAGTGGGACCAAGCTCAACCGCCCTGAACTGCTTTCCCTGCTCGATACTGCCGAGAGTGGCGACGTACTATTGGTTGAGTCCGTAGACCGCTTGAGTCGCCTCTCACAGGCTGACTGGGACACTCTCAAGGCCACTATCAAAGCCAAGGGCTTGCGTCTGGTTGTAGCTGATCTGCCTACCAGTCACATGTTGGTTGAAGCGAAGGGCATCACCGGGCAAATCATGGATGTGATCAACAACATGCTCATTGATCTCATGGCTACCATGGCACGACTGGATCAAGAAAAGCGCGTGGAGCGTATCAAGCAGGGCTTGGAGAACAAGAAAGCTGCTGACCCTGAATGGAAGCCATCAGGTAAAGGAAGGAACGCTGCCAAGTGGGCTGAGGTACAGTCGCTGATGCGGAAGCATCCAACCATGTCTGCTGATGAAATTGCCAAGTTGGCGGAGTGTGGTGTCGCCACGGTGTACCGGATCAAGAAAGAATCGAAGGCGGCGTGATGCTGGTTGCTACGCAGATACTTTGATCAAGCTATCCGGGGCCACGTGCCCCAACTTATTTTAGAAAAGCTGCGGCTTTCATTTTGCCCCCTCGCACTTGGTTAAGCACCTCGGGCAAAACTACCAGAATTATTTTCCAAGCTCGAAAACCAAACGCCTATCGAAGTGCATCGGAAATTTTGGCGGCGGGGGGTATGGGACGAAGTGAAACAGTCGCTACTTGCGTAGCGGGTCAATTGCAAGGGAAGGCATCCGAAAGGGCTATGGAAGTCAGCAATGCTGATGGGAAGTGGAGCTGCTTGGGGTTGTTTTCTAGGTACTTCGTTACGATTCTAATCGCTTGACCGCCATTAGCTCCATTAGTGGGCAGACAGATCGCCATGTCTTTGGGTACATCCTTGCCCAGCATCGCGACCATCTCTTCAACGGATTGAATTGTCCCAATGCATACACCTGCCTTGACCCCTTCAACTTCGAGATTATCCATGACCCGAATAGCTGCCTGGCACTCCATCAAGAGCTGAGTCCCATCAGCCATGACTCCACTGCTGACCAGTGCCCCAGCTAGTGCAACCGTTATTACCCATGCTTTCATCTACTTTCTCTCGATACTTGCCTTAAGAACAAAAGGCTTCAGTAGCAATTCGTGTCTACTGTCTGGCCATAAGCAGTCGAGGTGCAATGTGTCTGCCTTGGAACTGCGGATGGTTGCTGGACTGGCATCACATAAGGCTTCTGCTGCTGGCTCTGTTGATTTTGCAGGTTGAGGAGGTAAGCCTGTGCAGCACGCTGCTTTTGAGCGGCGCTTTCGGACTGTTGGTCGCTGCCGATCTTCTTCAATTGAATACGGCAGTTCACATAGGTATCGGTGCCGGGTTGGGCTCCGAATGACTGGCATTCAGCATCGTCGCTGTTCGCCTTCTGGCCTTCGGCTACTGCAAGGTTCTTCAAGCTTTCTTGCCGGATGGCATAACCCTTGGTGCCCGGTAGGCAGTCGTCCCACGCAATCAGCCCTGTAGCACAGTCCAATGGGTGATTTGCACACCCGGACATTAACAACGCTATAGTCGCAATCGCCCATGCCTTCATTGATCAAGTCCTTGTGTTGAATCGGCTGAGCTTACAGTCTCGGTTGGCATCGTTCCATCACGTCACACCTTCTCCCAAGCATTGGAGAACAAGGCCGGTCACATGTTGCGAATGTCTTCGTCCGCTTTTAGCTCGAACTCAAATCCGATTCCCACTTTTTCTAGCGTCTCAGTAACACGGTCGATGAAGAATTCGGCTTGCTCTGGCAGCTCATACAATCCAAAAATACGAATGATGGGGTGTTTACCAAGAGCACCGGGAATCTCGGTGTAAATCTCACCACTTTCGATGAAAGCGATGTACGTATTGATTTTCTCTTGCAGCAACAGCAGGTGCTCTCCCTGTTGGGCTTTGCCGCCCCATTCGAGGTGGTCAGTGATAACCAGTTCGACATTGGGCTCCTGCTTGGGGATTCCCCAGAAATCAATTACCCGTGCATCTGTTATGGACACGTCTGCTCCCTCGGAAGATCGGATCAGATCGAAGGATTTCGGCTCTGGTAAATCCACTGCAATACTGGGTTACTGGTACAATTCCTGCTGCTCGCTCACACCCTCAGTTTCAACGCCGTGCAGGATGACAGTCCTTCGGTGTGGGCGGGCTGTTGCTACAGCAAAACATCTCTATCATTCAACGCGATTTCTATCACCTGCTCTGGCGATAGTCTTTGCGAATAATTCACATCGTTGAAGTATTCGTCTGGCCAAAAAATCAAATCGGATACGCGTTCATTGGGTATGTTGATTGCCAGCATGTTCAACCAAAAATCGATGTCATGTTCGGCTCCATCGCACTCCATCACCCTTCGGGCCAGCTCAATAAGCTCACGCTTCGTTACATCTGCCACGCGCCTCTCATATGTTGTTGCTAAGACCTTGCGAACCCACGTGTCATGGTCTTGGCCGCCATAAATGCCCTGAAAGTCGATGAACTCAAACTCGGTCATGGCTTCTCGATTGAACGCGGCCAACTGCTCCCGAGTTTGGTCGGGATGTCCGCAATCAATTTGTTCAGAAAGGTTCGTCAGCCGAGCGACCAAAGATTCATCCAGCATCGGCGGCATTAATTCAGGGCGAAGCTCCATATGTTCTCTCACAGTCCATTGATTATTCTTTGAACCCCGGCAAGCCTTGAACGGCACGCCATTCCTTCACAATCTGCATCACGCCCTTAGGGGAGTTATCCGCTCCTGGCTCTGGGTAGTAGATCAAGTCTGACCCTGCTGGGTGCTCGCTTACCTTCTCGAAGTGCAGCAGGAGCAAGTCAGCACGATCATCGTTTTCGGCTTCTTCGTCTTCCTTGGCGAGTTCCTCCAGCAGCTTGATAAACTCGGCTTCGGTGTACTCGGATAAGCTATTTTTCAGTATGGTATCCGTCATGTTTGGCCTATTCGTTCCGGTGAAGATCGATGTGGTTTCTAGGTGTGTTGACTCGCAGGTTATCTACGTCGTACACGCCACCTCCTTCTGATACTTTTTCGAGGTGGTGCAATTCGTAAGACAATCTACCTCCGACTCTATCGGCTTTTCGCACACGCGGTGCCCGACCTGTACGCATGCGTCCAACACTCTGTTTGACGAACTGATCTGCTGCTGCTGATCCCGAGACAGCTTTCCAGAGTGCGGCTCTGAATGTGTCGAAGCTTTTGAACTCGCGTCCTCTCAGTGCGTCTGCCACGTCCATTGGTATCGGAACGCCGACTCCCGAACTCGCCCCAATAAGCCAGATACCAGCGATATCTTCGCCTTGACCGGTAACGGTGCCGGGGGTCTTACGAACATTCATCACAATGTACAACGGCCGCACACCAGAATCAGCCGGGAACACCAGAATGAAATCTTTGTAAGCGTCCGGGTAGATCGGGCTAACGATGATGTTATCAGCCTGTTCTGTAGGCGGATAAATCCATATCTGAGGTGCCTGAGGTGCACCCTCTAACGGTGGAATCCCTGACGTACTGGATGGGTCAACGGCTGGCGTCCATATCAGTGTCACCCCATCGCCAAAGTCCGCCACTTGCTGGGTGCCTTGAGCAACGAACTGAACTACGGGAATCATCTCCCAGTCAGTGCGCTTCTGTGTGTTGTACCCATACCCCTTTAGAGTGCCATCCGCTTGTTGTTCGACTTGAATCCGAAGCCGTGTGCGACCTTGTTTAAGGGATTGAAGCTGTTCATCTGTGTACAGGCTGCTATCACCTAAACTGGAAGGCCACAGGAGGGCAACAAAGCCAGCTAACGCACCAGCAGCAACACCAGTAGTGATAACCCCGCCAGTTGCTCCCGTAGCACCTATGCCAGTTGCAGCACTTCCACCAGCAACAGCAGCACCGGCACCAGCCACACCGGCAGTACACAGACCGCCACACGACGCTCCAGCAGTTACAGCGGCCCCGCCCAACAGAAGCGTTCCAAGCGTTGCTGGTATTGCACCGCTCACTTTCTTTAGGGGAATGTTCCCCTGTGCGTCCGTCTCACGGCCACCGAGGATGGCAAGCTCGCCGTAGCTGCTCACTTTCTCGACAGGGATAAACCCGGCTGGTTTCTTGTGATCAATCACACCGTCTGGAAGGTCGCAGCTCTTGGCGAACACACATCCTAAGCTGTTTGGCTTGGCTTCTTCTTTAGCGGGGAGGTCTTTGTATTCCGCCCAACGCTGGGCGTGGATATCGACAGGCTCAACGCCGCTATTGCGGTAGCCCTTCGGTGGATTGGGTACATAGCCAGACATGCCGCTTCCTTTCGTCCTTGGGGAATTCCAGCCTGAGGCTGGGACAGAATGACGTTACCGGGTAGCTCAAGCGCTGGCTGTAGGACAAGTCCCAAAAGCAGTACTGAAAATTCCCTGTGTTCCATGTCATTGCTGTTGGCGAAGGATACCGGGTTGGGAAGAGCTCTTGAATGATGGCGATTGGCCGTAGCGCTCTCATCCCAATCTTCGACAATGTACCCGTCCTGACAGCGTTAAATTCGAACGATCAAGATATGGGCTTCGATGCGCTTTCAAATGTTACAAGTCGCGTACCAACCCCTGTTACAAAACGGTTGAAAAAGGCCTGCTGACCTCGCTACGATGCGGCCACCTGATTCCTTGAAATCTTCTCAGTCGGCGAACACCATCTCCCGACTTTCCCCCATCAACAGGCTCTGGTTCTGCTCAGTCACTTCGCGGATGTAATCCCACAACAGGGTGATCCGCTTGAGCTTGCGCAGGTCCTCCCGGCAGTACATCCAGAACTGCCGGGTGATGTTGATCTCGGCGGGCAATACCGGCAGCAATCGTGGGTCCTGGGCTGCCAGGAAGCACGGCAGAATCGCCAGCGACCGCCCTTGCTGCGCGGCTACAAACTGCGCGATCACGCTGGTGCTGCGCAGGTTGGCGCTGGCGCCGGGCAACACGTTTGCCAGGTACAGCAGCTCCGAGCTGAACGCCAGGTCATCGACATAACTGATGAATGAGTGGTTTCCCAAGTCTGCCGGGCGGCGGATCGGCGGGTGTTTGTCCAGATAACCCTGGGTCGCGTACAGCTGCAGTTTGTAGTCGCAGAGTTTGCAGCAGACGTACGGCCCATGTTCCGGACGCTCCAGGGCGATGACGATATCGGCCTCGCGCTTGGACAGACTGATGAAGTGCGGCAGCGGCAGGATGTCCACGGAGATCGCCGGGTAGGCATCGACAAAGTGGCTCAGTTGCGGGGTGATGAAAAAACTGCCGAAACCTTCGGTGCAGCCCATGCGCACATGCCCGGACAGCGCCACGCCAGAGCCGGACACCTGCTCGCAAGCCATGTGCAGCGTGCTTTCAATCGACTCGGCATAACCCAGCAAACGCTGACCTTCGGCAGTGAGGACGAAGCCGCTGGTCCGGGACTTTTCGAACAGCAATGTGCCCAGCGCCGCTTCCAGCGAACTGATGCGCCGCGACACGGTGGTGTAGTCCACCGCCAGGCGCTTGGCCGCCGTGCTGGCCTTGCGGGTGCGGGCGACTTCAAGGAAAAACTTGAGGTCATCCCAGTTCAGCGAACCTAAAGACGTGATGTTTTTTTGCATGATGGACCGGCTTTTATGTGCGTTCTTATTAGAAGTTTGCACATCTATACTCGAAAAACAGTCCGATCACCAATTCGCGACACACGCCTCATCTCAAGGCGACTCTTGCGCCTTGGCTCCCTGCATAAAAACAAGTATTCGGAGACCCACATGAACGTATCGCTCACGCCTGACAAAACCACCGTCCAGACGGCCAAGCTGCTGATCAACGGCGAGTGGGTCGAGTCCCAGACCACCGAATGGCACGACATCGTCAACCCGGCGACCCAGCAAGTGTTGGCCAGGGTTCCGTTTGCGACCGCACAAGAAGTCGACGCCGCCATCAGTGCCGCCCACCGCGCCTTCCAGACCTGGAAGCTGACGCCGATCGGCGCGCGGATGCGCATCATGCTCAAGCTCCAGGCGTTGATTCGCGAACACTCCAAACGCATCGCCGTGGTCCTGAGTGCCGAGCAAGGCAAAACCATCGCCGACGCTGAAGGCGATATTTTCCGTGGCCTGGAAGTGGTCGAGCACGCCTGCTCCATCGGCACGCTGCAAATGGGCGAGTTCGCCGAAAACGTCGCGGGCGGTGTTGATACCTACACCCTGCGCCAGCCCATCGGCGTTTGCGCCGGCATCACTCCGTTCAACTTCCCGGCGATGATTCCGCTGTGGATGTTCCCGATGGCCATCGCCTGCGGCAACACCTTCGTACTCAAGCCGTCCGAGCAGGACCCGCTCTCGACCCTGCTGCTGGTGGAACTGGCGATTGAGGCCGGCGTTCCGGCGGGCGTGCTGAACGTGGTTCACGGCGGCAAGGACGTGGTGGATGCACTCTGCACCCATAAAGATATCAAGGCTGTTTCCTTCGTCGGTTCGACCGCCGTCGGTACCCACGTCTACGACTTGGCCGGCAAGCACGGCAAGCGTGTGCAATCGATGATGGGCGCCAAGAACCACGCCGTGGTGCTGCCGGATGCCAATCGCGAACAAACCCTTAATGCCCTGGTCGGTGCCGGTTTCGGTGCGGCCGGTCAGCGTTGCATGGCCACTTCCGTGGTGGTGCTGGTGGGCGCGACCAAGCAATGGCTGCCGGACCTGAAAGCGCTGGCGCAGAAACTCAAAGTGAACGCGGGTAGCGAAGCCGGCACCGATGTCGGCCCAGTGATTTCGAAAAAGGCCAAGGCGCGGATTCTCGATCTGATCGAAAGCGGCATCAAGGAAGGCGCGAAGCTGGAATTGGATGGTCGCCAGATCAGCGTTCCGGGCTTCGAACAGGGCAACTTTGTTGGCCCGACGCTGTTCTCCGGCGTGACCACCGACATGCAAATCTACACCCAGGAAATCTTCGGCCCGGTGCTGGTGGTGCTGGAAGTCGACACCCTTGATCAAGCCATTGCGCTGGTCAACGCCAACCCGTTCGGCAATGGCACGGGCCTGTTCACCCAGAGCGGTGCGGCGGCGCGTAAATTCCAGAGCGAAATCGACGTTGGCCAGGTTGGTATCAACATCCCGATTCCGGTGCCAGTCCCGTTCTTCAGCTTCACCGGTTCCCGTGGTTCGAAACTCGGCGACCTCGGCCCGTATGGCAAGCAAGTGGTGCAGTTCTACACTCAGACCAAGACGGTCACCAGTCGCTGGTTCGATGACGACAGCGTCAACGACGGTGTGAACACCACCATCAACTTGCGTTAAGGAGCCGGACATGAAAATCGCATTTATCGGTCTCGGCAACATGGGCGCGCCGATGGCGCGCAACCTGATCAAGGCTGGCCATTCGCTGAACCTGGTCGATCTGAACAAAACCGTTCTGGCCGAGTTGGAGCAACTGGGTGGCAGCATTAGCGCGTCCGCCCGTGAAGCCGCCGAAGGCGCGGAACTGGTGATTACCATGCTGCCCGCCGCCGTGCATGTGCGCAGCGTCTGGCTGGGTGAAGACGGCGTGCTCGCCGGTATCGGCAAAGGCGTGCCTGCGGTGGATTGCAGCACCATCGACCCGCAAACCGCGCGCGACGTGGCTGCGGCCGCCGCCAAGCAAGGCGTGGCGATGGCCGATGCACCGGTTTCCGGTGGCACGGGCGGCGCAACGGCTGGAACCCTGACCTTTATGGTCGGCGCCACCCCTGAACTGTTCGCCACCCTGCAACCGGTGCTGGCGCAGATGGGCCGTAACATCGTGCATTGCGGTGAAGTCGGCACCGGGCAAATCGCCAAGATCTGCAACAACCTGTTGCTGGCGATCTCCATGGTCGGCGTCAGTGAAGCCATGGCCCTGGGGGATGCCTTGGGTATCGATACCGGCGTGTTGGCCGGGATCATCAACAGTTCGACCGGGCGTTGCTGGAGTTCGGAAATGTACAACCCGTGGCCGGGCATCGTCGAAACGGCGCCGGCCTCGCGGGGTTACACCGGCGGGTTTGGGGCCGAGCTGATGCTCAAGGATCTGGGGCTGGCGACTGAAGCGGCACGTCAGGCACACCAACCGGTGGTGCTCGGCGCGGTGGCGCAGCAGCTGTATCAGGCGATGAGCCAGCGCGGGGAGGGGGGCAAGGACTTCTCGGCGATCATTAACAGCTATCGCAAGCCTCAATAAGAGGTTTTTCCAGGGCTCTGCGTCGGGCAGATCCTTGGGTTTTTATTGGTTGGAAAGAAAAGATCGCAGCCTTCGGCAGCTCCTACGGGTGTACACATTCCCTTGTAGGCGCCGCCGAAGGCTGCGATCTTTTGCTTTATCAGGCAAACACAAAATACTTGCGAACCGTCTCAACCACTTCCCACGTGCCTTTCATCCCTGGCTCGATCACGAAGATATCCCCGGCGCGCAGGTGGATCGGCTCTTTACCTTCCGGGGTGATGATGCAGTAGCCCTCACGGAAATCGCAGTATTCCCACTTCACGTATTCCACGTACCACTTGCCGGGCGTGCAGATCCAGGTGCCCATGATCTTGCTGCCGTCTTCGCTGGTGTAGGCGTTGAGGTTGACGGTGTGCGGGTCGCCTTCGAGTTTTTCCCATTTGCAGGCGTCGAGGACAGGCAGCGGATGGGTGTCGCGAAGGACGGTGATAGGTGTGGACATGACAGCTCCAGGCGAATGGCAGATTTGAACAGCCACCCTATCGTTCGTCGGGAGGGGCCAGATGTCTGGCTTCGACATCCAGTTGCCTGTTAACGCTGATTTCATTCCGGGAGGCCGGTGCGCCAGGAACTCCGCGCAGCACTAATTTCATGCATATATGACGCAATCAATACAGTGATGCACCATAAAAGTTCAATAAATTTTAGGCTTAAACGAGATAACCAGCCGGACACCTATTGCAAAACAAAATCGTCTGTACTATAACATTCGTACTAAAGAACTATTCCTCTTAATGGAGTTACATCGTAGTCACGGACCGACTTAATTCAGCTTCCTCTCGTTAATTTCTGACTTGGCTTTCGGCGCAAGCGCGAACTTTTATCTGTCGTTTATGGAAGACGATCAGTTAATGGAATAGTCAGTTAATAAGCTGCGCAGACGCAATGTCGTGCGTGCTTCGAGGCAGTCTGATCAATCAATCATTAGTTAATAGTTGTACACAGGCTGGCTCAGTCAGAGCGGTTTTGTGCGCATTGAATTTATGGTGTTCCCGGCATCAATGGAATGAGGCTTTATTGTGGACGACATTAATGTAATTGAAGTTTTAACGACGATTGATGCCGCCAGCGAGTTAGGTCGGCATGTCTGGATTCGGGCGGCCTGTCGCCTGGAAAGTGCGGTATTGGGCGATGACATTTTTGTCGGGTTCAAGTCGGATTTGCGTCACGTCAGCATCGGCAAATCGAGCATGCTGGCGACCGGTGTGCAATGCCTCGGCACTCTGGAGTCTCCGATTACGGTCGGCGAAAACGCCTGGCTCGGCGCCAAAGTCACCGTGAACGCCGGCGTCACCATCGGTGCCGGCGCGGTGATTGCGGCAGGTGCACTGGTGACGTCGGATATCGCGCCGGACGCCATTGTTGTCGGCCGCCCGGCACGGGTGATCAGCTATCGCAAAGTCATCGAGGACGGCACGCCGAGCCCGGCCAATGTGCTCGCCAAGGTCCGGGATAGAGCCCGCCAAGGCTTGCCGTCGCTGATCGACAAAGCGTCGATGTCGGTCACCCGACTCAAGGCGTTGAACCCGGACACGGTTACCTGGGACATCAGCGGAGACGCACTGATTGACGCTGAATTGAGTGGCGGTGCGTCGGTGGAGATTGCGCGCGACTGCATCCTGATCGGTCGCAGTCAGCGTCAGGGCGGAATCTCGCAACAGGGCGGTATTGAATTGGGGACCGGCGTCAGGCTGGGCGAAGCCGTGGTGATCGAGGCGGCCGGCGGCGTCACCATCGGAGACTTCAGTGAGGTCGGCGCCGGGGTCACGATTGTCGCGTCAACCCACGATCATTCATTTCGTTCTCTGCCGTGGGAGGAAGCCCCGGTCAACGTTGGAAGTCGCTGCATTATTGGTACAGGTGCAATCTTGGTAGGTCCACTGAATATTGGTGAGGGTGCCGTTATAAAGCCCTATTCAGTGGTTATAAGGGATGTATTGGAAAACACTGTGGTTCATGGCGTTGTTCAACTAATGGAGATTCAAGAATGATTTTATTTGCCCCTAATCCAACCGGTTCAGGTCATAACATGCGTGCGCTCTCTATCGCTCAGGCGATAAAAAAGCAAACGCCAGACATGCCGCTGACCGTCGCGCTGGCCTCGTTGCAGCCAACCTTTACCCCGTTATTTGAAAAAGCCGGCGTTGAAGTGGTGGATATTGCCGGGCGCTTGGTCGATTACTCGAAAAAGAGCAACTTGTCGAAAGAACTGGATTGGGCCAATTACATTGGCGGTTATATCGCCAACACGTTCTTGTCCGGCGAGCGAATTCTGTCTTATCTGGCGCTGATCGCTGAATACAAACCGGCGGTGCTGGTCTCGGACTACAACATGGCCGCGTGCCTGGCCGCGATTTTCAGCGGTACGCCGCTGGTGTTTGTCACCGAGCGCTATGACTTCACCCTGTGCCAACTCGAAGACCACGATCTGGCCGATGGCGGCTTCGAGGTCAATGCGCTGGAGATGGCCCGCGCACGCACCGCGCTGCACAGCCAGTTCAGCTGGATGATCAAGCAAAGCCAATTGGTACTGACCGATAAACCATACGTCGCGGCGCTCGATCAAGGCACCCCGGTGGCAGAGGCCCTGAGCAATGGCAAGGCGCACTTCGTCGGGCCAATGATTCGTGACTACGTGCAAACCGGCCTGGACGTGCGCGCCGAGCTGAACATCGGTGATTCGCCGTTTATCGTCGCGTCCATCAGCGGCACCACGATGTTCTCGCAAAACAAGGACGCGCTGCTCGCCGCCTACCTGGACAGTTTCAAGACCCTGCGCGAACGCAATCCCGAGCTGAAAATGGTCTTGCTCGGCCGTCAAGACATCGCCGCCCAGGACGGCGTGATTTGCGTGCCGTACTACCCGGACTGGATGGGCTTGCTGCATGAGGCCAGCCTGCTGATTTCGGCGCCGGGCTGGATCACCGTGACGGAAATCGCCGCGTTGCAGATTCCGACCCTGTTTGTGCTGCCGTCGAAATCCGAATACCACGAACTCGAAGCCTTGCGTCGCCTGGAGCTGCTCGGTTTTGCCACGCACCTGGGCCATGACCAGCACCGCATCGTTGAGCTGGTTCAAGGCGAACTCGATAAAGACACTCAAGCCCCGGACTATTTCGCTCCCCATCAGCAAGTCGCTGCCCCGGATGGCCAAGGCGCCGCTCGCGCCGCCACCCGCATCATCGAGTTGTGCCAGGGCGTCGTGATTCCGTTGACCGAAAGCCAGGCCGCTTAACCTCAAGGAAGAGGGATTTACCATGTCGCTTCATCCGCAATTCTTTTTTGATCAAGGCCTCGCCGACCTCGAGCACGGTGGCTATTTTGCAATCACCGATGCCAGTGGGCAGGTCGCCATTTCCAGTGACAAGACGTTGCAGGATCAGGCTGAGGCGACGCTCTACCAGGCCGAGCATGGCGACGACGCGCAATTGCGCTTCGCCCATGACGGACTGATGGGTTTGTACGATGCCCCGAACGCCGGTTTTCACGAACTCGCCGATCAGTTCTGGACGCCTCACGGTTCGGGCCGCTGCCGAACGTTGGCGCTGCAACTGGATGCGCTGAGTGCCTTGATCGCCTATCAGCGCAGGGCGCCGGAGAGTGCGGCGAACCGGGCGATCATCAGCGCGATGCTGGAAAGGATCGAAGCGCTCTACGCCCGATCCACGGTCGCGGGCATCTACAGCAGCGATTGGTCGACGCCACTGGAAGTCGCGACGTCCATCGAACTGGACATCAGCGCCGCCAATCTGCTCGGCCACATCGGTAACGATCCGCTGGGCCAAGGCCTGGTCGGGCACCTGCAGGTGCACACTGAAAACCTCATCGCGCGGATTGCCGGTGGTGACAGCGACTCCTGCGTCGATATAGCCCTGAACCGCTGTGCCGTGCGTGCCCAAGTCAGCCTTGCCCTGGCGCGATTGGCCAATGTTCGTGATGACAATGCCCTGTCGAATCTGGCGCGCTCGTTTCTGCTGCAAACCCTGGCGCTGTTCCGCGATCCGGCCTATGGCGGGTACTGGGATCGGGTCTGCATCAATGGCAAGGTGCGGGTTGACTGGCACACCTCGTACAAAAAACACGAGTCGCCATTCCCGATCAAAACCGCCTACGACGCCGCGTTGCTGTTGCAGGCAATGCAGGCGTTTCCGGATGGTTTCGAGGGGCCTGATCGCACCTCGGTGACGGCGGCGCTGCTGGAGTTTCACGACACTCGCAACGGCGGGCTGTTCCTCGGCAAGGGCTATTTCTGGTCCACCCCCGATGACCCGACCGTGCCGTTTATTCGCCAGTTCTGGGCGCCGCCGCGTCAGCCGGGGATCTTCAGCATCGGCAACCTGACGTATCTGCCGCTGCACTTGAAGAGCCTGAAAACCCAGTTGGCCGCCGCCCGCGCGTTGCAGTCCATCGCAGCGCCGGCCAGCGTCCAGCCCCACGACGATGCGGCGTTGGTGGCGCGGGAATTGGTCGTTATCGATGGCAGCGGCGATGTGCAAGCCATCCATCCGGCGGCCGTGCCGGTCATCAACGTCGATTTGAAGCGCTACCTCGCCTGGCTGTCCAAGGCCCGCGCCTCCAGCAATACGCCCTACGGCCTGACCGCCGAAACCGCGCCGCTGGGCTTTCGCGCGGACAAAACCTGGCAGGTGTTTTCCGGCCTGCACGTGATCTCGGACCTGCACGCACTGGGCCTGCCCATTGAAAACAAGGCGAGCCTGATCGAGTGCATCCAGTCCTCGCAAAACAGCGACGGTGGCTTTGCCGAGCAACCGGGGCACCTGAGCGATGTGTTTGCCACTTACTGCGCGGTGTTATCGCTGCGGGTGCTGGGTGCGCTGCCGAACGATATCCAGGGTTGCGTGGGTTACTTGCAGGCGTGCCAGAACCCGGACGGCGGTTTCGGCGATGTGCCGGGTTTTGCCTCCGATATCTGGCACACCAACCTCGCGGTGTTGTCGCTGCACGCCCTCGGCGCCAAGGCTCCGGATGAGCACGCGGTGCTGGCGTTCGCGCTGCGCTGCCGCTCGGCGGATGGCGGGTTTGCCAACAAACCGGGTTATCCGCCGGACGCGTTTTCGGTGTACCGCGTGGTGTCCACGCTGTTCATCCTCAACAAGCGCATCGTCGATGCCGAGCAAACCGTGGCCTGGCTGCAAAAACTGCAATTGGCTAATGGTTCGTTCCACTACCGGCCGGGCAAAGCCGTCAGTCTGGTGGGTACTTACATGGCGATTGCCGCGATGTATTTGCTGGATGCCCAACCGGTTTACTTGCAGGAATCAAAGGACTGGATTGCCGCCCACCAGAAACAGGACGGTGGCTTCGGCCCGCTCAACTCGACGTCGGCCACCACCGATGAAAGTTTTGTCTGCATCCAGACGCTGCTGATTCTGGAGCAGGGCCTGAGCCACTACTGGGTGGCTTTGCTGAACTAAGCGAGCGCTCAAGGATTGTTCAATCATCAAGGAGCCAAGGGAGGCGCTGATGAAAATTTTAGTGACGGGAGGCGCGGGTTTTATCGGCTCGGCCGTCGTGCGATACCTGATTAACGACACCGACTGCGAAGTGATCAACGTCGACAAATTGACCTATGCCGGCAACCTGGATTCGTTGGCCGATGTGGCCGATTCCCCGCGTTACTCGTTTTACCAAGTGGACATCCGCAGCAAGAACGCGCTGGATGAACTCTTCGCGCGACTGCAACCCGATGCCGTGATGCACCTGGCCGCCGAGTCCCACGTGGACCGCTCGATCGATGGCCCGCAAGCGTTCATCGAAACCAACATCGTCGGTACCTACACCTTGCTCGAAGCGGCGCGGGGTTACTGGAACCGGCTGGACGCGCCGCGTCAGGCTGCGTTTCGCTTCCATCACATCTCCACCGATGAAGTGTATGGCGACCTTGAACCCCGAGACCCTGGGTTCACCGAAACCACGGCTTACGCGCCGAGTTCGCCCTATTCCGCGAGCAAGGCCAGCTCCGATCACCTGGTGCGTTCCTGGCACCGGACCTTCGGTTTGCCGGTGGTGCTGAGTAATTGCTCGAACAATTACGGGCCGTTCCACTTCCCGGAAAAACTCATTCCCCACGTCATTCTCAACGCGCTGCAAGGCAAGCCGCTGCCGGTGTACGGCGATGGCGCGCAGGTCCGCGACTGGCTGTTTGTCGAGGATCATGCCCGCGCCTTGTACGCGGTGGTCAGTCGCGGTGAGGTCGGGCAGACCTACAACATCGGCGGCCATAACGAGAAGACCAACCTGCAAGTGGTGCACACCTTGTGCGATTTGCTGGAGGAGCGGGGGGCGATCAAACCGCAGGGCGTTGAGCACTTTCGCGACCTGATCACCTTCGTCAAGGACCGCCCCGGCCACGACAAGCGCTACGCCGTCGATGCCGGAAAAATCCACGCGAAACTGGGATGGACGCCCCGGGAAACCTTCGAAACCGGGATGCGCAAAACCGTCGATTGGTACCTCGAAAACAGCCCGTGGTGGACGCGAGTGCTGTCGGGTGATTACGCCCTGGAACGCATCGGCGAACACGCCACCGAAGCTGTTGAAGCCTGAACATTACCCCCTGCAAAAATCACTGCTTAAAAGGAAAAAAGCATGGCCAAGTACAAAGGAATTCTGCTGGCGGGCGGCGCCGGTTCGCGTCTGCATCCGATCACCCTCGGCGTGTCGAAACAGTCGCTGCCGGTGTACGACAAACCGATGATTTACTACCCGCTGTCGGTGCTGATGCTGGCGGACATTCGCGAAATCCTGATCATTTCGACACCCGAAGATTTGCCCGGTTTCCAGCGCATGCTCGGCGACGGCAGCCAGTTGGGCTTGAGCCTGAGCTATGCAGTGCAGCCAAGCCCGGATGGTCTGGCGCAAGCGTTCATCATCGGCCGTGAATTTATCGGCGACGACAACGTCTGCCTGGTCCTGGGCGACAACATTTTCTATGGCGCCGGTTTCGGCGAAACCCTGCTGCACGCCGCTAGCCGCGACGAAGGCGCCACGGTGTTCGGCTATTACGTGGCCGACCCCGAGCGCTTTGGCGTGGTCGAATTCGACGCCAACGGCAAGGCGTTGAGCATCTGCGAAAAACCGACCGAGCCCAAATCCAATTTCGCCGTCACCGGCCTGTATTTCTACGACAACGAAGTGCTGCAAATCGCCGCCGAGATCAAGCCGTCGCCCCGGGGCGAACTGGAGATTACCGACGTCAACAATGTCTACCTGCAACGGGGCAAATTGAACGTTTCGGTGATGGGGCGCGGCATGGCCTGGCTCGACACCGGCACCCACGATGCGCTGCTGGAAGCGGGCAACTTTGTGCACGCCATCGAGAAGCGTCAGGGCCTGAAAATCGCCTGCCTGGAAGAGATCGCCTACAACAAGGGCTGGATCGACGATGCGCAATTGTTGGTGTTGGCCGGCGGCATGAGCAAGACCGGTTACGGTCAGTACCTTGCCCGGCTTATCCACGATGATGTGTTGACGGTGATGGCTGCACACCGGCCACTCCAGGGCGCGGCCTGATCAGCGCAATCCTTGTGGGAGCGGGCTTGCTCGCGAAAGCGGTGGGTCAGTCAACGAAGCTGTTGAATGTGGCGACCTCTTCGCGAGCAAGCCCGCTCCCACAGGGGATGAGTGGTGGCGGTTAGTGCCCGGTCACGCTGTCCCGTCGTGGGGTTTTGATGCCCGGTTCAAGCGGGTGCGTGGCATGCAAACGAGCCAGTCGATTGGCGTGGGTCGGCGCTTCGGCCGCCAGCGGCGAGCGCCGTTTACGGGTTTCTTCGCGCAGCACCGGCAACACTTCGGCGCCGAACATGTCGAGTTGTTCCAGCACGGTTTTCAAGGGAATGCCGCCATGGTCGAACAGGAACAATTGGCGCTGGTAGTCGCCGAAATGCTCGCGGAAGGTCAGGGTCTTGTCGATGATTTCCTGGGGGCTGCCCACCGACAACGGGGTCATCTCCATGAACTCTTCCAGCGACGGGCCATGGCCGTAGACCGGGGCATTGTCGAAGTAGGGACGAAATTCCCGGCGCGCATCCTGGGAGTTGCGGCGCATGAAAATATGCCCGCCCAAACCGACGATGGCTTGCTCGCGGGTGCCATGGCCGTAGTGGGCAAAGCGTTCGCGGTAGAACTCGACGAGGGCAATGAAGTGTTCACGGGGCCAGAGGATGTGGCTGGCGAAAAAACCGTCGCCGTAATACGCCGCTTGTTCGGCGATTTCCGGGGTACGAATCGAGCCGTGCCAGACGAAGGGTGGCAAGTCGTCCAGCGGCCGGGGAATCGAAGTGAAGTTCTTCAGGGGCGTGCGGAAACGACCGCTCCAGTTGAGGTCTTCTTCGCGCCAGAGCCGGTGCAGCAGGCGATAGTTTTCCATCGCCAGCGGCAGGCCGTCGGCGATGCTTTTGCCAAACCAGGGGTAGACCGGCGCGGTGTTGCCGCGACCGAGCATCAGGTCCATGCGCCCGCCGCAGAGGTTTTGCAGCAGCGCGTACTCTTCGGCCAGGCGCACCGGGTCGTTGGTACTGATCAGTGTGGTGGACGTCGAGAGGATGATGCGCTGGGTCTTGGCGGCGATGTACGCCAGTAACGTGGTCGGGGACGAGGTGATGAACGGCGGGTTGTGGTGCTCGCCGGTGGCGAATACATCGAGGCCGATGTCCTCGGCTTTCTGCGCGATTTGCAGGGTGGCCTGAATGCGCTGAGATTCACTTGGGGTACTGGCGTTGGTCGGGTCTTGCGTGACGTCGCCAACGGTGTAGATCCCGAATTGCATAAAGCCTCCTTGCCTTGCGTGTAGGTATGTTTGAAACCGGTGCTTCGAAGGTTAAATAATCGAGGCACTTGAAATGTACGCCTGTACACGTACAATCGCAATTCTGATTCGCCGAACGACGGGCCTTCCGGGCACCTGACACAGACAGGAGCAAGACATGGAACTGGGTTTTATTGGTTTGGGCACGATGGGCGCACCAATGGTGCTGAACCTGCTGAAGGCCGGTCATCAGGTCCGCGTGTGGAATCGCTCGTCGGCGCCCTTGGCGCAACTGGTCAGTGCCGGCGCTCAAGCGGTCGAGAGCCCGGCCCTGGCGGCGAAGGCCGAGGTGTTGATCTCGATGCTGGGCGACGATATCGCCATCCGTTCGGTGTTCATCGAAGGCAAAGCCCTGGACGGTCTGGCGCCGGGCAGCGTCCATGTGAACATGTCCACGGTGTCGGTGGCGCTGGCCAAGGAAATGGCGGCCCTGCACGCCGAGCGCGGGGTGGCTTATGTGTCGGCCCCGGTGCTGGGGCGTGTGGATGTCGCGGCGGCCGGCAATCTGAATATTCTGGTGTCGGGGCCGGCCGAAGCGCTGGTGCGGGTGCAGCCGTTGTTCGATGTGTTGGGGCGCAAGACCTGGCCGTTCGGCGACAGTGCAGAGCTGGCATGCGTCGCCAAGCTGTCGGCGAACCTGATGATCGCTGCGGCGATCGAGTCAACGGCCGAGGCCTCGACTCTGGCCAGCGGTTACGGCATCAGCCGCGCCGCGTTCATCGACATGATCACCTCGACGCTGTTTGCAGTGCCGGTTTATCAGGGCTACGGAAAACTGATGGTCGATCAACAATTCGAGCCGGCCGGGTTCAAGTTGTCCCTGGGTTTGAAGGACATTCGGCTGGCGCTGGAGGCGGGTGAAGCGGCGCAGGTGCCGTTGCCGTTTGCCAGTGTGTTGAAGGACAACCTGCTCGATGGCATGGCCCACGGCCAGGGCGATCAGGATTGGGCATCGCTATCGGAGGTCAGTGCACGACGCGCCGGCGCACGTTAATTCCAGCGTTTTAAAAGCCGTAACTTGATTGAAAGTTCGGTTGTATCTTTTCGCCTTTAATTATTATCAATAAGCCGATTCTGTTTTTTAAATCATCAGAATCGGTTCTGATAATAACGCTTGCCAATGTACGACTGTAGACGTACATTTTTCGCGGGGTTTAATAACAATAAAACGTTGTCTGTTTTTTCGTCTGCTGACCGTTAATAAATAATAGCTAGGAGCCGTTATGAAAAATCTAATGCAATGGAATAACCTTCCCACCGAATCCAATGAATGGCTTGAGAAGGTACGTGCACTGAACCCTCTGATCCTGCAACACCGGGATTACAGCGAGCAGACGAATGCGACTCACAAGGATGTGATGTCTGAGCTTTTCAAGGAAGGCTTCGCCCGGACCTCCGTGTCCAGGGCGTTTGGCGGTTCCCAGGTCGATATCCAGACCACCTCCGCCATGTTGCTGGAGTTTGCCCGGTATGACGCCTCCGTCTCCTGGCAATTGGCCGTGCAAGTGGCCATGGGCCGGCTCTCCGATTATTTGCCGGAGCCCACCAGCGAAGCGATCTACAGCACCTGCAACGGTTTTGTCATCGGCGCGATCCACTCCGGCGGCGAAGCGTTGCCCGTGGGCGACGACTACCTGTTGAGCGGCAAGTGGGCGTTCGCCAGCGGTTCGGCCTACGCCGACTGGCTGGTGTGCACCGCCACCGTCAAAGGCCCGGCGGATGGCTCGGCACCCGAGGTGCGGATGTTTTTCGTCCCGGCCAGCCAGTGCAAGATCCACCACACCTGGGACACCCTGGGCATGCGCGGCACCGGCAGCAACCACTTCGAGTGCACGCAAGTGCTGGTCAACAAGGCGTTCTCCCTGGACGTCGAAACCCTGAAGAAATCCCCGCAAGTGCGCAGCTCTCGCGCCTATGCCACCGGCTACTACGAGTTCGGCACGCTGGCGGCGATGTCCACTGTGCTGGGCGTGGCCCGGGCGGCGGTCGATCACTTCCGTAATGACCGCGCGGTGAACACCGACCCGGGCCTGGAAGGGGTGATTTTCGAGAAGACCGGTCGCGCCATTTCTTCGGTGCACACCGCGCAGTTGTTGCTGGAAGACGCGATCTGCCAAGTGATCAATCGCGGTGAAACCGTCGGTGAACCGGTCAGCGCCCGGGTCGGTTTGGCCGCTTCGGTCCTGACGGAAAACTCGGTGAATGCGGTCAATCAGATTTACGCATTGGCCGGTTCCAAAGCCGTTTATAAAACCAGTTTCCTGGAACGCTGTTTCCGCGATATTCATACCGGCTCAAAACACTTCACCTTGTCGCCTTTGAACTTGCACGGCATCGGCAAGTTGTACCTGGATAAAACCAACGTACTGATCGCGGCATAATCACGCTTTAAACAAGCCCGGCGAGTTATGAGTGATTAATCACAGGGATTAATAACTCGTCGGGTTTGTGTCGCCTCTTTTTTATTAATTCTTGAACTTTTGTGCTCGCAGTAAAGAGTCAAGGGAGTGCCACATGCTTGCTCGAAATATGCTTAAAACACTTATCTTTGTGGTCTTGGTCGTGGTCATCTCCAGCGCATTGGGCTGGCGTTTCTGGTCACCGACGCCAGCGGCTGCAGAACAACGGATTCCGAGTACCCGGGTCGGTCTGGCCCAGGTCAAAAAACAGCCGTACACCTATTACCTCGAAGCGATCGGCAAGCTCGAAGCCCAGCGTCAGGTCTTGGTGTCGGCGGAAGTCAGCGGCAAGGTCGTTGATATCGATTTCGAATCCGGCGATGAAGTGAAGGCCGGGCAACTGTTGCTGACACTCAACGACGCCCCGGAGCAAGGGGAATTGGTGCGCTTGAAAGGCGAGTTCGAATCGGCCAAGGCGCAATTCACCCGGGTCCAGGAACTGGCCAAGACCGGTGCTGAAAGCCGCCGCGCCTTCGACAGTGCCCGGGCTCAACTGGACGCCGCCAAAGGTGACATGGAGCGGATGCAGGCACAGATTGCCCAGCGGCATATCCGTGCACCGTTCGCCGGCACCCTGGGCATTCGTCAGGCGCATTTGGGGCAATACCTTGACGCCGGCGGCGCGGTCGCGACCCTGACTGACCCGGGTGTGCTGCGCGTCAACTTCACCCTGGCCGAGCGCGATGGTTCCCGGGTGCAACTGGGCCAGACCGTGCAGGCCAAGGTCGATGCCTGGGTCGATGTGACGTTTCAGGGAAAAATTGTTGCGGTCGATCCGCAGATCAATCAGTCCCACACCATCAACGTTCAGGCCGTGATCACCGACACCAAAAAACTGCTGCGTCCGGGCATGTATGCCCGGGTCTCGGTGACGCTGCCGCAAACCGCCGAGCTGCTGATCCCGGAAACCGCCATCACCTACAACGCCTACGGCGAAAGCGTGTTCTCGGTGTACCTCGACGAGGCCGGCGTGACCAAGGTCAAGCGTGAAAGCATCAAGGTCGGCGAGCGTCGCGATGGCTGGGCGGTGGTCAACAAAGGCTTGACCGAGGGCGTGCAAGTGGTGACGTCCGGGCAGTTGAAACTCCACGACGGCGTGGCGGTGGAAGGTGTGCCGGACACAATTGGCCTTAACCTCGCAACCGGGTCGAAACCATGAAATTTACCGACATCTTTCTACGCCGCCCCGTGCTGGCCGTGGTGGTCAGTACGCTGATCCTGCTGTTCGGTGTGCGTGCGTTAATGAACCTGCCGATCCGCCAGTACCCGATGCTGGAAACGTCGACCATCACGGTCACCACCCAGTACCCGGGCGCCTCGTCGGAGCTTATGCAAGGCTTCGTCACCCAGCCGATCAGCCAGGCTGTGGCCTCGGTCGAGGGCATCGACTATCTGTCGTCGTCTTCGACCCAGGGCCGCAGCCTGGTGACGATCCGCATGGCCCTCAACAGTGATTCGATCTCGGCGTTGACCGAGGTGATGGCCAAGGTCAACCAGATCAAGTATCGCTTGCCCAAGGATGCCTACGACCCGGTGGTGGAGCGCACCTCGGGCGGTTTCACCAGCGTGGCCTACGTGGCGTTCGCCAGTTCCAACCTGACGATTCCGGAGATGTCCGATTACATCTCGCGGGTGGTCGAACCGATGTTCGCCGGTATCGAAGGCGTGGCGAAAATCAACATCATGGGCGAGCAGAAACTCTCCATGCGCCTGTGGCTCGACCCGCAACGCCTGGCCGGTTACGGCTTGACCGGGCAAGACGTTTCGCAAGCCATCGAAGGCAACAACTTCCAGGCCGCGCCAGGCCAGGTCAAAGGCTTGTATGTGGTCAGCAACCTGCGGGTCAACACCGACCTGAACAGCGTCGAAGACTTCCGCGACATGGTGCTGCGCAACGACAACGGCCGGATCATTCGTGTGCGGGACGTTGGCACCGTCGAGCTGAACGCCGCTGCGACCGACACCAGTGGTTCGATGAGCGATGTGCCGGCGCTGTTCCTCGGCCTCGACGCGGCGCCAACCGGCAACCCGCTGGTGATCGTCAAGCGTGTGCGAGAACTGATCCCGCAGATCCAGGAAACCCTGCCACCGGGCGTGACCGTGCAGATTCCGTTCGAAGTGGCGCACTTCATTCAGTCCTCGATTGATGAAGTGTCGTACACGCTGCTGGAAGCCCTGGTGATTGTGGTGCTGGTGATTTACCTGTGCCTGGGCACCTTCCGCACGGTGCTGATCCCGTTGGTGACCATCCCGCTGTCGATGCTCGGCGCGGCGATGTTGATGCAGATGTTCGGCTTCAGTTTGAACCTGCTGACCCTGCTGGCGATGGTGCTCGCCATCGGCTTGGTGGTGGACGATGCGATTGTGGTGGTGGAGAACGTCCACCGACACATCGAGGAGGGCAAGAGCCCGTTTGATGCCGCATTGATCGGCGCCCGGGAAGTGGCGGGGCCGGTGGTGGCGATGACGTTTACCCTGGCGGCGGTGTACGCGCCGATCGGCTTGATGGGTGGCCTGACGGGCACGCTGTTCAAGGAGTTCGCGCTGACCCTGGCCGGCGCGGTGGTGATTTCCGGGATCGTCGCGCTGACCTTGTCGCCGATCATGAGTACGCGTTTGCTGGATGCCAAAAGCAGCGAAGGCTTTATGGCCGTCAAAGCTGATCGGTTCTTTCAGTACTTGTCCCAGCGTTATGGCGCGTTGCTTGGCGGCTCGCTGGCCCGGCGCTGGATCAGCCTGAGCGTGGCGCTGGTGATCTTTTTCAGCCTGCCGTTTTTGTACCGCTCGGCGCAGACCGAACTGGCGCCGCTGGAAGACCAGAACATCCTGCTGACCGCCATCAAGGCGCCGCAACACGCCAACCTCAACTACCTGGAAGCCTACGCCCACAAGCTCTACGAGACGTTCAACGAGATCCCCGAGGGTTACAGCAACTGGGTGGCCAACGGTTCCGACGGGCTGTCCAACAGTGTCGGCGGGATCAACCTGGTGGACTGGGAAAAACGTGGGCGTGACGCCAACACCATCCAGCCTGACTTGCAGGCGAAGGTGAACCAGATCGAAGGCACCAGCATCTTCGTGTTCCAGATGCCGCCGTTGCCTGGCTCGACCGGTGGGTTGCCGGTGCAAATGGTCATTCGCAGCGATCAGGAATACCTGGCGTTGTTCAACGTCATGGATCAACTCAAGCAAGCGGCCCAGGCCAGTGGTTTGTTTGCCGTGGTGGACAGCGACCTGGACTTCAACAATCCGGTGGTGGAAATCCAGATCGACCGCGCCAAGGCCAACGCGTTGGGCATTCGCATGCAGGACATCGGCGAGACCCTCAACAGCCTGATCGGCGAGAAATACGTCAACCGGTTCTCCTTCCACGGGCGCTCTTATGACGTGATTCCGCAGTCGATTTCCGCTGACCGCCTGACCCCGGAAACCCTCAAGCTGTATTACGTGAAAGACCAGAAGGGCAACCCGGTGCCGCTGTCGACGCTGGCCACCCTGAGCATGAAAGTCGAGCCTAACCGCCTGACCCAGTTCAACCAGCAGAACGCCGCCACGTTCCAGGCCATCCCGGCACCGGGCGTGACTTTGGGCGCTGCGGTGGAGTTCCTGCAAAAACAATCGGAAAACTTCCCGGCCGGCTTCAGTTTCGACTGGCAGTCCGACGCCCGTCAGTACGTGCAGGAAGGCAACAGCCTGGTGTTCACCTTCGGCCTGGCCCTGGTGATCATTTACCTGGTGCTGAGCGTGCAATACGAGAGCTTCCGCGACCCGTTCATCATTCTGATCAGCGTGCCGCTGTCGATCTGCGGGGCTCTGGTGCCGCTGGCGCTGGGCATGACGTCGCTGAACATCTACACCCAGATCGGCCTGATTACCTTGATCGGATTGATCAGTAAGCACGGGATTCTGATGGTCGCGTTCGCCAACGAATTGCAGCGCAAGCAAGGCATGGATCGTGTGCAAGCGATTCAACACGCCGCGCAAGTGCGGCTGCGGCCGATTCTCATGACCACCGCCGCGATGGTGGTAGGGCTGGCGCCGCTGTTGTTCGCCAGTGGCGCGGGGGCCAACAGCCGCTTCGGGCTGGGTCTGGTGATTGTGGTCGGGATGCTGATCGGCACGCTGTTCACGCTGTTTATTCTGCCGTCGGTCTACACCTTGCTGAGTTCGATCAAGCAGCCGGCTCGCGCCGCTGAAACCCACCCGGTCAATGCGCCGCAACCCATCTGAGGAAGTTGTATGTATCGGATTACACGCTTCATGCTGGCGCCGCTGGCCGTGTCGATCATGTTCGCCGCCGGTTGTGTGAACTACGCCGGGATCAATCATCAGGGCCAGTTGTTGTCGATTGACCAGGCGTCTTCGAACAGCCTGAAAGACACGCTGCCACCGGCCAATTGGCCACGCGCCGATTGGTGGTCGGCCCTGGGCGATCCACGCTTGGGCGCGTTGATCGAAGAGGCTTATGCGAGCAACCCGGACTTGCAGGAGGTGCAGGCTCGGGTGGCCAAGGCCAACGCGTTCCTGGACTTGCGCGATGCCGAGCGCTTCCCGGAAATGGACGCCTCGGCGGGTGTCACCCGTGGGCGACTGTCGAAGTTCGAGGATTACAGCGGTGAGGGCCACAAGTACTTCACGGCCCGCAACCTGGCGGTCAATTTCAACTACACCTTTGACCTTTGGGGCGGGCAGCGCGCGGCGTGGGAGTCGGCGCTCAACAGCGCCATGGCGGCGGAAGTCGACCTGCAATCGTCGAAGCTGATTCTGACGGTCAATGTGGTCAAGGCTTACAACCAATTGGCTTATGCCTGGCAGGTCTCGGAGCTCAATCGCCGGGACCTGGCGCGCTTGAGCAAACTGGTGGAGTTGTCGGACTCGCGCTACCACTCGGGGCTGGACAACCTGTCGCAGTTGAAACAGGTGCAGAGCCTCAAGGCCCGTTCGGAATCGACCCTGATCGGCGCCCTGGACGACATCGAAATCGCCCGGCTGCAATTGTCGGTGCTGGTGGGCAAGGGCGTTGATCGGGCGCAAGGCATCGAGCGTCCTTCGACATTGCAAGCCAGCGTGGTGGCACTGCCCGCGCAACTGCCGGCGCAGTTGTTGGGGCGCCGGCCGGACATCGTCGCGGCGCGCTGGCGGGTGGAGGCCGAGAACAAGAACATCGATGCGGTCAAAACCACGTTCTATCCCAACATCAACCTGGTGGCGGCGGCGGGCACCCATGCGTTGTCCGGCGACGCGATTTTCGCCAGCGTCAGCAAATTCTGGAACATTGCGCCCACGGTGTCCTTGCCGATTTTCGACGCCGGGCGCCTGCGCTCCGACCTCAAGGCCGGCAACGCCGAGCTGGATGTTTCCATCGCGCACTACAACCAGGTGCTGACCTCGGCGCTGCACGAAGTGGCGATTTCGGTGACGCAGTTGCGCTCGTTCGAACAGCAGATCGCGGTGCAGAAGGATGCGTGTGCGATTGCCCAGTCGTCCTATGAACTGTCCCAGTCGCGCTACAAGGCCGGCGAAGACACGTTCCTCGATGCGCTGAACATCGAGCAACAGTTGATTCAGGACGAGATGCGCCTGGCTTTCCTCAACAGCAAGCACGTCGACAGTTCGATTTCCTTGATGGCGGCGTTGGGCGGCGGCTTCCAGGAGCGCGATTTGCCGTTGGCGCAGAACACCGAGCAGTAGCGTTCAACGGTCTGTGCGGCCGGGGCGTTAATCGCGGGGGTGGGGATCTTTGTGTATAGTCTTACTGTTCTCGTATAGACGAATTCACGAAAGCCTTCTCCCGCCTATATCCTCAAAGGTACCTACCTATGAACGTCCCGAATCACCCCAGTCAGGATCAGATCTTGTTAGAGAATGTTCTGTCCGCGCTGGGGAGCCCGTTGCGCCTGACCGTGTTGAAGGTGTTGGCCGATGGCCAGGAACACCCCTGTGGCCGGATTCTCAAGGGCGCATCGAAGTCGACCATGACCCACCACTGGCGGGTTTTGCGTGACAGCGGCCTGATTTGGCAACGGCCGTACGGTCGGGAAAACCTCTTGTCCCTGCGCCGCGAGGACATGGATGTGCGGTTCCCCGGGCTGCTCGATTCGCTGCTCACCGCAGTCAAGTTCGATGAACAGACCGTCGATGTGATCAGCAAGCATGAAGTGACCGAAGACACCGACGCGTAAGTGAAATTGATCCACCGCACGTGAAGGGCCGGCCCTTCACGGCAACCAACCGATTCACGATCACCAGGGAGGTGTGTGAGCATGGGTTCGAATCATTATTGGTCGTCGCGACCGCTGTCGGAGTTGACCGCCCCCGAGCATCATTGGCTGTTTTTGCCGGGCGCGTTGACCCCGCGCTTGAAAGCCATGGGCGACTATTCCATCGAAGTGATCGAACAATCCCATACCGTGCTGAACCAGGACGAGGCCGAGGCACTGGACGTGCCGCCAGCGTCCACCGGTTGGGTGCGCGAAGTGGTGATGAAGATTGACGGCGAGGCCTGTGTCACGGCGCGCAGCCTGACCAGTGTGCCGGCCCTGAGCGCCGATTGGGCCGAGCTGAACGAATACGGTGGTCGGCCGCTGGCGGAGATTCTCTACCGCTCGGAACAGACCCTGCGCGAACCGTTCCAGTGCGCCTTGCTGGCCCCCGGCGCGCCGCTGGCGGCACTGTCTTACCGCTACGCGCCCCATGCTAAACGGCTGCTGGCCAGGCGTTCGCGCTTTACGCGCAACGGCTCGGCCTTGTTGGTCAGCGAGTGTTTTCTGCCGGCGTTCTGGGCACGGGTCTGACTCGACATCCGGCTCGGCCATCGAGCTTGAACATCTCCTCCAACCATGTCCCCGACCGGTGTTCAACCGACGGCAAACCCTTGGCCGTTTTTCGGCCCAAGGGCTGCCACGGTGAACGGTTTCAGAGGCTGATCACCGCCTCGATCTGGCTGATGGCCGGGGTCAGGGCCAAGGCCAGTTTTTCCGCTTTCGAGGTCGGGCGCATCGTATTGCACGAGCGCAGGAACAGCGGGTCATCGAAGCGCTTGCGCAAGCGTGCCAACGAGCCACTGATCGCCGGTTGTTTCACATGCAGGCGTTCGGCAGTGCGCGAAACGCTTCGCTCGCGAAACAACACCAGAAAAATAATGATCAGGTTCAGGTCGATATCCGCGAAGTTGTCTTCATTGAATAACATGCTCTGATCCCCATCGTTTACTGATCGGGAGCCAAGCGCATTTGGTCATTGAGACGGTAGTAGTTGCGATTGAAATAGACCAGGCCTTCAGTGGCTTCGCTGTGTTTGAGTTCGAGGATTTCACAGTAAAAAATGCTGTGGGTGCCGACCTCGTCAATCTTGCTGACGCGGCAGTCGAGGTTGACCAGTGCTTCTTCAATGGCCGGCGAACCGGTCACCAGGGTTTGGCAGTTAACGCTGGAGAAGCGCTCCTGCATGCTCAACTGACGGTTGGCGAACGCGCCGGAAGTCGCCTGATGGTCCCCGGTCAACACGTTCACACACAGCACGCCGTTGGTTTTGAAATGCTCGTGATTGGCCGAGGCGCGATTGACGCACACCAGCAGCGTCGGCGGTGAATCGGTCACGCTGCACACGGCGGACGCGGTGAAGCCGAAACGGCCTGCGGGGCCATCCGTTGTGACGATGGTGACGGCGCTGCCCAGCATCGCCATTGCATTACGAAACTCCGATGAATCAACCATAGCGTCCCCTCATTCCTTGTAGGTTATTGGAGCTGATCCGTTCTTCCTTGACCGCTGTCGCTGTGCGCAAACGGCGGCTGAGACGACACGTTCGCTCCGGAGCTATAGTACGTATGTATCCGTACTTTGCAAGTTATTCCTTGGGCTTATTTTGGCTCTAGAGGGCAGTGTTCCCAGGCGTTTTGCAGGCTCTCTTCGAACTCGACCAATTGCGCGTGCCGTTGGGTCAGCGCCGCAATCTGGGCGTTGATCTCGCGCTTCTTGTCGGTGATCGCTTGCTGGGCATCGGCCCATGACAGCGGTTGCCCGGTTTGCCCGGCGAAAATCCCCTGCAATTCCTTGAGCTTGAAACCCAGTTGTTGGGCGCATTTGATGATGCCCAGCCGATCGACGCTCTGCTGGTCGTAAACCCGGTAGTTGCCCTGACGCCGGGCAGGCGGCATCAGGCCGATGGCCTCGTAGTGACGGATGCTTTTGATCGTCGTGCCCGAACGCTGCGCGGCTTGGCCGATGTACATGAAAAGTCCTTTTTTTGCCGAGGGTAAACCGTGCCCATTATCGGCAGACTCATTGGCTGGCGATAGCCTGGGCTTGCAGCAGCCAGGCCTCGCGCTGAGCGGCGCTGGAACCCAGGATTGGCCCGAAGGTCAGCGTGCGCCGGGGTTCTATGCCGCAAAACGCCAGGGTGGTTTTACGCACCTGATGCAACCCGGGCATGCGATAGACCCAACGGTAATACCAGGGCGGCGTGTCCATGGTTACGAGCAAGTGCGCACTGCGACCGCTCAGGAGTTTGTCGGGAAATGCCTTGCCTTCGCGGTACTTGAAGGCGAAACCCGGCAGGAACACCCGGTCGAAAAAGCCTTTGAGCAACGCCGGAATCCCGCCCCACCAGATGGGATAAACCAGCGTCAACTTCTCGGCCCAGAGGATGTCGGCCTGGGCCTGGCGCAGATCGGCCTCCAGCGGCTGGACCTGTTGATAACCTTCACGCAGCACCGGATCGAAGTCCATCGTGCCCAGCCACAACTGACGCACCTCATGCCCGGCGCGCAACGCCGATTGCGCGTAGCGTTCGGCCAGTGCAGCGCAGAAACTGTTGCTCGAAGGATGACCGAGAATCACCAGTATTTTCTTGCCCATTGTCCGCATCCTTGAAGATCAAACCCCAAGGGTAAAGTCTACCCCTCAGGGGAGAGTCAAGGCGTTCAGCAAGGCTTGGGCGTAGGCGGGCAACGCCGCGAAGTCTCGGGCGCACAACAGCAGTTTGCGTTGGGCCCAGGGCTCTTGCAGGGCAAGGCTTTTGAACGGTGTTTCACCCGGCCAGCGCTCGATGGCGGCCAGGGGCACGATCGCCAGCCCGGCCCCTCGGGCGACCATGCGCATGACCCCATCAAAGCCGTCGGCGCGGATGCGGATTTGCATCCGTGAACCGGTGTGCAGCGCCTGTTCTTCGAGGTACACCGCGAGCGCGCTGTTGGCGTTCAGGCTAACGAAGTCGTGGTGCAAGGTGTCGCTGAAACTGACTTCGCCGCTGTCGGCCAACGGATGATCGCGGGGCAGGATCAGCACCAGCGGATCGTCACGAAAGGGGCGGGTTTGCAGGCCATCGGTGTCCACCGCGTCGGAGACGATCCCGAGGTCCGCCGCCCCTTGGCGCAAGGCGTGGGTGATGCGGGCGCTGGGCAGCTCTTGCAGGTCGATGTCGAGGTTGGGGTGGTCGCGCAGAAAGTCCGCGAGCAATTCCGGCAGGTATTCGGTGATGGCTGTGGTGTTGCACAACAACCGCACCTGGCCTTTGACGCCGTTGGCGTATTCGGCCAGATCCTGCTGCAGGCGCTCGGCTTGTTGCAGCAGGACTCGGGCGTGTTTCGCCAAGGCTTTACCGGCCGCAGTGGGGGTGACGCCGCGCCGGCCACGCAGGAGAAAGTCGACGCCCAGCGACGCTTCCAGCGCCCGGATACGTGCGCTCGCCGCTGCCAGCGACAAATGGCTGCGTTCGGCGCCGGCGGTGATGTTGCCGCTGTCGAGGATGTTCAGGTAAAGGCGCAGGTCGGTGAGGTCGAAGTGCATTGTTTTACCTTCAGGGTTTTTGTTGTCGGGGCCGGCCTCTTCGCGGGCAAGCCTTGCTCCTACAGGGAATTCCCGTCTCCCTGTAGGAGCGAGGCTTGCCCGCGAAGGTGCCAGCAGCCTCAGCGAAATCTTTAGCCTCTGTCAAAGCAAGAGGCAGCCTCAGTATATGGCAGATTTTCAAAGCACCCGCCCGGGCTCACCATAGCGCCATGAATACACTCGCCGCGTTCTACCAAAACCTCGGGTTGGCCTTGTCTATGTTGGTCGTCGCCACGTTCCTGCTGGCTGGCATGATCAAAGGTGTGATCGGCCTCGGCCTGCCAACCATCGCCATGGGCCTGCTCGGTCTGGCTATGGTGCCGTCACAGGCTGCCGCGCTATTGATCATCCCGGCGACCCTGACCAATGTCTGGCAACTGGCTTTCGGCGGGCATTTGCAAGGATTGATCAAACGCCTGTGGCCGATGCTGCTGGCGATTTTCCTCGGCACCGGCGCCGGGACATTGTGGATCGGCATGGCCAGCGGACATTGGGTGGTGCGGGGATTGGGCGCCGCGTTGTTGCTGTACGCCTTGAGCGGATTGTTTCTGCCGACGATGCGCGTTGGCCGGCGCACCGAGCGTTGGCTCGGCCCCCTCTGCGGCGTGCTGACCGGGGTTATCACCTCGGCCACCGGTGTGTTCGTGATCCCGGCGGTGCCGTACTTGCAGGCGCTGGGTTTGAACAAAGATGAACTGGTGCAGGCACTGGGGCTGTCGTTCACCGTCTCGACCCTGGCGCTGGCCGCCGGGTTGTTCTGGCGCGGCGCCCTCGGCGGGGGCGAGTTGAGCGCCTCGCTGCTGGCGCTGATCCCGGCGGTGCTCGGCATGTGGTTGGGGCAATGGCTGCGTCAGCGGATCAGCGCCGTGTTGTTCAAGCGAGTGTTCTTCATTGGCCTCGGGTTGCTTGGCGGCCACTTGCTGATCAGCGGCTAGCCGAGGATGGGCTGAGCATCTCGATCGCGCGGATGTCGAAATCCTGTTCCAGATAGTCCATGCGCTGATCGCGGAACTGCTTCATGTGCGGCAGGTTCGAGTGCACGTCCAGGTGGGCCTGGGACTGCCAGATCTCGTAAAAGATAAACAGCGTCGGGTCCTGCTGGTCGCGCAGCATGTGGTACTCGATGCAGCCGGGTTCGGCGCGGCTCGGTTCAACGTAGGCGCGAAACAGCGCTTCGAAGGCCTCGGCTTTTTCCGGGCGGGTCTTGGCGTGCAGGATGAAACCTTGTACATCACTCATCAAAAAATCCCCTCGAAATAACAATCGGCGGAATTTTATGGCAACAATCGCTTATGGATTCGTGCGTTTTGGTCAAATGAATTTTGTGAATTCGGCGCTTATTCCGCGCGAGGCGGGTCGCTACTCTGCCGCCATCGAATTCCAACATTCTGAGACCTCTCATGAAAAAAGTCCTCTTGCTCAATGGCGGCAAAAAGTTCGCCCACTCCGATGGCCGCTATAACACCACCCTGCATGACACCGCGCTGAGCGTGCTGGATCGCGGCGGTCTGGACGTGAAAACCACGTTCATCGACGAGGGCTACAACCTCGCGGAAGAAGTCGCCAAGTTTGTCTGGGCCGACGTAATCATTTATCAGATGCCGGGCTGGTGGATGGGCGCGCCGTGGACCGTGAAGAAATACATCGACGAAGTCTTCACCGAAGGCCACGGCAGCCTCTACGCCAGCGATGGCCGCACCCGTTCCGACGCCACGCAAAAGTACGGCAGTGGCGGTTTGTTGCAGGGCAAGCAATACATGTTGTCCCTGACCTGGAACGCGCCGCAGCAAGCCTTCAACGACCCGACCGATTTCTTCGAAGGCAAAGGCGTGGACGCGGTGTACTTCCCGTTCCACAAGGCCAACACCTTCCTCGGCATGACTGGTTTGCCGACTTTCCTGTGCGTGGACGTGATGAAACGCCCGGACATCGAGCGTGACATGGCGCGGTATGCGCAGCATTTGACTGAGGTGTTTGGCCTGTCTGTATAAGTTTTCCGGCTAGTATCCGTCGCAACGGCCGGAAAGATCGCAGCCTGCGGCAGCTCCTACAGATTGCGTACACCCGTTGGTTCAGGGGGCACGCAATCCTTGTAGGCGTTGCCGAAGGCTGCGATCTTGGCGATTCATGCCACGCCGATACGCAAAGAGGACCCACGTGAAAGCCAGATCCGATGAATTGCAGATTTTTGTCTGCGTGATTGAATGCGGGTCGATTTCCGCTGCGGCGGAGCAGGTCGGGCAAACGCCGTCGGCGGTCAGCCGCACGTTGTCGCGGCTGGAAGCCAAGCTCGACACCACGCTGATCAACCGCACCACCCGGCGCATGGACCTGACCGAGGAAGGCAAGTATTTCTTCGAACACGCCAAGCTGATTCTCGATCAGATGGACGAGCTCGAAGAGCGCCTCAACTCCCGTCAGCAAACCCCCTCCGGGCGCCTGCGGATCAACGCGGCGTCGCCGTTCATGCTGCACGCCATCGTGCCCTACATCGATGAGTTCCGCCGGCTCTACCCGGACATCCAGCTCGAACTCAACAGCAATGACCTGATCATTGACCTGCTGGAACAAAGCACCGACATCGCCATCCGCATCGGCACGCTGGCGGATTCCACCTTGCACGCACGTTCCCTGGGTTGCAGCCCATTGCACATCCTCGCCAGCCCGGCCTATCTGGAACAGCACGGCACACCCACCGCCGTCGCCGATCTCAACGGCCACTCGCTGCTGGGCTTTACCCAGAACGAGGGCCTCAACCAGTGGCCGCTGCGCCATGTGCACGGCGATCGCTGGCCGATCAACGCGGCGATCAACGCCTCCAGTGGCGAGACCGTGCGACACCTGGCGCTGGAGGGCCAGGGCATTGCCTGCCTGTCGCACTTCATGACCATCGACGACATCCGCGCCGGGCGGCTGAAAGTGGTGCTGGCGGATTTCAACAGCGGCTATCGCCAGCCGATCAACGCGGTGTATTACCGCAACTCGCAACTGGCCCTGCGCATCCAGTGCTTCCTGGACTTCATCCAGGGCAAATTGGCGGTGTACGCGAACACGGATTTCAAAGGCTGATTCGTGATCGCTGCGCAAGAGTGAATTGGGCCAACGGGTATTTTTCGACAGGGATCGGTCCTTGATACTCGTTGCATCACTTATCAACGCAGGGAGTTTCTCCATGAACGTATTCGTTACCGGCGCTGCCGGTTTTATCGGCGGCTCCATCGCCACCAGTCTGGTCAAGGCCGGCCATAACGTCACCGGCCTGGTGCGCAGCGCCGAACAAGCCAAAGAACTCGCCGCCCTGGGCATCACCCCGGTGATCGGTACGCTGGATGACAGCGCATTGCTGGCCGAACAGGCCCGCGCCGCCGACGCTGTGATCAACGCCGCCAGCAGCGACCATCGCGCTGCGGTTGAAGCACTGCTCGATGCACTGCGCGGTTCCAACAAAGTGTTCCTGCACACCAGCGGTTCGAGCATCGTCGGCGATGCGTCGGGCGGCAAATCCAGCGACGTCATCTATTACGAAGACAACCTGCCGGCACCCACCGTCGACAAAGCCGCCCGCGTTGCCATCGACAACCTGATCCTCGCGGCGGCGCAGGACGGCGTGAACTCTGCCGTCATCTGCAACACCCTGATCTACGGCCACAGCCTGGGCGTCAATCGCGACAGCGTGCAGTTGCCGCGACTGTTGAAACAGGCGCGCAAAAGTGGAGTGGTACGCCACGTCGGCACCGGCCAGAACATCTGGTCCAACGTGCACATCGAAGACGTCGTGGCCCTGTACCTGCTGGCCCTGACCAAAAACGTCCCGGGCACTTTCTACTTCGTCGAAAGCGGCGAGTCGTCGTTCATCGACATGACCACCGCCATGGCCCAAGCGCTGAACCTCGGTGAGCCACAAGACTGGCCGCTCAAGGACGCCGAAGCCGAATGGGGTTACGAAATGGCCAACTATGGCCTGGGCTCCAACAGCCGGGTGCGCGGCAAACATGCGCGGGAACTGCTGGGCTGGGCGCCGAAGCGCACGTCGGTGGTGGAATGGATTCGTAACGAAATGGTGTGAGTGGCGTTTCAGCCACACAGGCTGCGACTTTAGCCTGACAAACGGCTGCCCTCGGGCGGCCGTTTTGGTTTTTGAAATTGATCAACGTCAGCAGTCGGGCCTATGGTTGATGCTTCAATCGTAAACGGTCAGGAATGGCGAAAAATGAACAATAGGTACGACGCCGAGGGCTCGCAAAGTAGCTATGAGCCTGGCTCGGACGAGCGGGTGTTAGCCAACAAGCTCGGTATTACCGACCCGCAGGATATGGACGACGCTGAATTGGTGTTGCTCGAGAAGTTGTACCAATCGGTGCTGATCGAAAACCTGCCTGATCGGCAATTATCCGTGCAGGACCTCAAGGATTGGCATCGGCGATGGCTCGGCAATCTCTATCCCTGGGCAGGAGATATTCGCGCGGTCAACATGGGCAAGGGCGGTTTTTTCTTCGCAGCAGCGCCACAAATTCCGCGATTGCTGGTTAATTTTGAACGGGACTGTCTTGCCCGATTCACGCCGTGCAGCACTTGCACGGATGACGAGTTGATTAAGGCGATCGCCTTAAGCCACGTAGAGTTCATCCTTATTCACCCGTTTCGTGAGGGTAACGGGCGCTTGTCGCGATTACTCGCGGATGTGATGGCGGTTCAGGCCGGGCGCTTGCCTTTGGATTACAGCTGCTGGGAGGAGCACAAGGGCGCGTACTTTGCGGCGATCAACCAAGGACTGAACTGCAACTATGCGCCCATGGAACATTGGGTCGAGCAGGCATTACTGGAATGACCGGCACGCAGAGAGGCATCGTTAAGGTGCGAGAGTGAGATGCTCGAACTTGCTGGTTTTGTTTCTAAGCTTGCGTTCAATCACTTGGACAGGCTGACCCGTTTCAATGGCCGTTGAACTGGCGATTGCCCGAATCAAGGTCTCCGAATTCAGTTTTTTGCCGTTTCGGCGCTCAGTTGCCATGAGCCTGTCTCAGTTTGGGAATGAGTGCCGAGTATAGCGCTTATGGCTGCGCTGAAAACTGACTGCGTCATCGCCCGTTCTGTGTGCGGAAAGCGACCAGCCTAAAAGCAATGAAAATCCCCACCCCCCATTTTCATAACCCCCACCCCGCCATACCTCTGCGCGACATGCCTTACCTGTGCACGTAAATTACTTTCACCTCGTTTGAAAATCACGCCACGAAATGATTTATGAGTTTCACAAATCACTCGACGTGACCCTTTCGAGGAGTACCGCATGACGCCTTCCTTCGGCTATTGGCTGCTGGTTTATGCCGCTATCGCCATCATTGCGCTGATCGTTCTGATCGCGCGTTATCGACTCAATCCGTTCATTGTGATCACCCTGGTGTCCATTGGCCTGGCGCTGTTGGCGGGGATGCCGGCGTCGGGTGTGGTCGGGGCGTATGAGGCGGGTGTCGGCAAGACCCTGGGGCATATTGCGCTGGTGGTGGCGCTGGGGACGATGCTCGGCAAGATGATGGCCGAGTCGGGCGGCGCGGAGCAGATGGCACGCACGTTGATCGATCGCTTCGGCGAGAAGAATGCGCACTGGGCGATGGTCTGTATCGCGTTCCTGGTTGGCTTGCCGCTGTTTTTCGAGGTCGGTTTTGTGTTGCTGGTGCCGATTGCGTTCACCGTGGCGCGGCGGGTCGGGGTGTCGATTCTGATGGTCGGTTTGCCGATGGTCGCCGGCCTCTCGGTGGTGCATGCGCTGGTGCCGCCGCACCCGGCGGCGATGCTGGCGGTGCAGGCTTATCAGGCGTCGGTGGGGCAGACGTTGCTCTATGCGATTTTGATCGGCATTCCGACGGCGATTATTGCCGGCCCGCTGTACGCCAAATTCATCGTGCCGCGCATTCAATTGCCGGTGGATAACCCGCTGGAGCGGCAGTTTCTCGACCGCGAACCACGGGATCGCTTGCCCGGTTTCGGCATCACCATGGCGACCATTCTGTTGCCGGTGGTGTTGATGCTGATCGGCGGCTGGGCGAACCTGATTTCCACGCCGGGCAGCGGTTTCAACCAGTTCCTGTTGTTTATCGGCAACTCGGTGATTGCCCTGTTGCTGGCGACGTTGTTGAGTTTCTGGACCTTGGGCCTGGCGCAAGGCTTCAACCGTGAATCGATCCTGAAATTCACCAATGAATGCCTGGCGCCGACCGCCAGCATCACCTTGCTGGTCGGCGCGGGCGGTGGCTTGAACCGGATTCTGGTGGACGCCGGCGTCACGGATCAGATTGTCAGCCTGGCCCATGAATTCCACTTGTCGCCGCTGATCATGGGCTGGCTGTTCGCGGCGTTGATGCGGGTGGCCACCGGTTCTGCCACCGTCGCCATGACCACCGCGTCGGGCATTGTCGCGCCCGTGGCCATCGGCTTGGGTTATCCCCACCCTGAATTGTTGGTGTTGGCAACGGGGGCGGGCTCGGTGATCTTTTCCCACGTCAACGACGGTGGCTTCTGGCTGATCAAGGAATACTTCAATATGACGGTCGCCCAGACCTTCAAGACCTGGACGGTGCTCGAGACGCTGATCTCGGTCGTCGCCTTCGGCCTGACCCTCGGTCTTTCTTACCTGCTGTAGCCGGAGCCGCCCCGCCATGGACATCCTCTACCAGATCCGCGCCCGCCAGGATTCGTTTAGCGCCGGTGAAGGGCGCATCGCCCGGTTGATGCTCGACGACGTCGGTTTTGCCGCTTCCGCCAGCCTCGATGAGCTGGCGCTGCGGGCGGAAGTCAGCAGCGCCACGCTGTCGCGGTTTGCCCGCACGGTGGGTTGCCGCGACTTGCGCGACTTGCGTTTGCAACTGGCCCAGGCCAGTGGCGTCGGCAGCCGCTTCCTCGACCCGGCGGGCACACCCGAGCAATCGGCGTTTTACGGGCAGATTGTCGGGGATATCGAATCGACCTTACGTCGGCACCTGGCTGCGTTCGATGAATCACGCTTCGCCGATGCTGTGAAATTGCTGGGCAAGGCGCGGATGATTCACGCCTTCGGCATGGGCGGATGCTCGTCGTTGTGCAGCGATGAGTTGCAAGTGCGACTGGTGCGCTTCGGCTACCCGATCGCGGTGTGCCATGACCCGGTGATGATGCGCGTTACCGCCGCCAGCCTCGGTGCTGAACACGTCGTGGTTGCTTGCTCGCTGACGGGCATCACCCCGGAACTGATCGAAGCCGTCGAGCTGGCGCGCAACTATGGCGCACGGATTCTCGCCATCACCCGCGCCGACACGCCACTGGCGCAACTGGCCGATGTGCTGTTGCCGCTGCAAGGCGTCGAAACCTCGTTTATCTACAAACCCACGGCGGCGCGCTACGGCATGTTGCTGGCCATCGACGTACTCGCCACCGAGCTGGCGCTGGCCAATCCTGAAGACAATCAAGAACGTTTGCGGCGGATCAAACTCGCCCTCGACGAATACCGCGGCGGCGACGATCACCTGCCGCTGGGAGACTGACATGCTGTACGACACGCTGATCCGCAATGCCCTCGTCATCGACGGCAGCAACAGCCCCGGTTACCCCGCCGACGTTGGGATTCTGAACGGTCGCATCGAGTGCATCGGCGACTTGCACGACGCCACCGCCACCGAAGACATCGACGCCGCCGGGCGAGTGCTGGCGCCGGGTTTCATCGACGTGCACACCCACGACGACACGGTGGTGATCCGCCAGCCGCAGATGCTGCCTAAACTCAGCCAGGGCGTGACCACGGTGATCGTCGGCAACTGCGGGATCAGCGCTTCGCCGGTGAGTTTGCGCGGCGATCCGCCGGACCCGATGAACCTGCTCGGCACTCAAGCGGCGTTTGTGTATCCGACGTTCAGCGCTTACCGCGCGGCGGTCGAAGCGGCGAACACCACGCTGAACGTCGCGGCGCTGGTCGGCCACACGGCGCTGCGCAGCAATCATCTCGACGACCTGTTTCGCACCGCCAGCGCCGATGAAATCAGCGCCATGCGCGAGCAATTGCGTGAAAGCCTGGAGGCCGGCGCGCTGGGCTTGTCCACAGGCCTGGCGTATGCGAGCGCGTTCTCGGCGTCCACCGATGAGGTGATGCAACTGACCGAAGAATTAACCGCGTTTGGCGCGGTCTACACCACCCATTTGCGCAGCGAATTCGAACCGGTGCTGGAGGCCATGGACGAAGCGTTCCAGATTGGCCGCCACGCGAAATCCCCGGTGATCATTTCCCACCTCAAGTGTGCCGGCGTCGGTAACTGGGGACGCAGTCCGCAGTTGTTGGCGGCCCTTGAGCACGCGGCGAAAACCCACCCGGTGGGCTGCGATTGTTATCCCTACGCGGCGAGTTCCTCGACCCTGGACCTCAAGCAAGTCACCGACGCCCATCGCATCACCATCACTTGGTCCACACCGCATCCTGAACTGGGCGGCCGCGATCTGCTCGACATCGCTGCCGAGTGGGGCGTGCCGTTGCTCGACGCCGCCCGACGCCTGCAACCGGCGGGGGCGGTGTATTACGGGATGGACGAGGCGGATGTACGAAGAATACTCGCGCATCCGTTGTCGATGGTCGGTTCTGACGGACTGCCGGAAGACCCGTTCCCGCATCCGCGTTTGTGGGGCGCTTTCCCACGGGTGCTCGGACATTTCAGTCGCGATGTGGGGCTTTTTCCGTTGCACACCGCCGTGCACAAGATGACCGGGTTGTCGGCGGCACGTTTTGGTTTGAAGGAACGGGGCGAGATTCGTGTAGGGCATTGGGCGGACCTGGTGTTGTTTGATCCGTTGACCATTCGTGATGTGGCGGACTTCCATGACCCGCAACGGGCGGCGGAAGGGATTGACGGGGTGTGGGTCAACGGCGTGTTGAGTTATGTCGACGGGCAGGCGAACGGGCGCAGGGAAGGGCGGTTTTTGGCGCGGGAAGGGGATTTGCGGGCGGGTTTTGGTTAAGGCCTGAAGAGCAAAAGATCGCAGCCTGCGGCAGCTCCTACAGGGGATCGCATTGCAACCGTAGGAGCTGCCGCAGGCTGCGATTTTTTGATCCACGTCTCATAGTGGCACTCTGAGATTAAAGAAAGCCATCCACAAGCCGAAGCGCTGACATCCAGCCCAGCTACACTGGGCCTTTTCCAGTCAGGGAGCACCCCATGAGCTTCGGCAAGACCACCCCGATCCTGCGCATCTTCGACGAACGCAAAGCCGTGGAATTTTACGTCGACTTCCTGGGCTTCAAGATCGATTGGCAGCACCGCTTCGAAGCCAACTTCCCGTTGTACCTGCAAGTCTCCCGGGGCGAGTGCGTGCTGCACCTGTCCGAACACCACGGCGACGCCACACCCGGTTCGGCCCTGCGCATCGAAACCGATGAACTGGAAGCCTTCCAGCAGCAACTGGCCGCCAAGGACTACACCTACGCCAAACCCCAGATCCAGGCCACGCCGTGGGGCAGCCAGGACCTGACCGTGACCGACCCGTTCGGGAATCGGTTGGTGTTTACCAATGCGATTTGTGTTTGATGCCTTTCGGCAGATCTGCGGATTTTTACAACGGAAGATATGCTAGCCTAAATCAATGATTTCATTGATTGCAGGAGGCATCATGGCCAGCATCACAATTCGAAACCTTGACGACCAAATCAAAGAGCAACTGCGCATAGCCGCTGCTCACAACGGGCATTCAATGGAAGAGGAGGCTCGCCTGATTCTGGGAAGAGCGCTAGCCACCGTTGATCGCGCAGGAGGGCTTGGCAGCCGGATTCGCAATCGGTTCAGGCTAAGTGGTGGCGCTGAACTCGATTTGCCTACGCGAAAAGAGAAAGCAACGGCGGTGGATTTCTCCGAATGATAGTGCTCGATACCAATGTTCTTTCTGAGTTCATGCGGGTCGAGCCCGATGAAAAAGTATTGGCTTGGGTCGATGCCCAGCCAGCGATGGAATTGGCGATTAGCGCAGTGACTGTGGCAGAGATTCTCCATGGCATTGCGCGGCTACCGTTCGGTAAGCGCAAACAGAAACTTGAGGCGCATGCGATGGCAATGTTTGAAGAGGACTTTGCCGGAAGGATATTGCCTTTTGATGCCCATGCCGCGGTCGAGTACGCGACGCTGGTGGCGGGCTGTGAAGCAAGTGGTCGAGCGGCTTCGATGGCCGACGCTCAGATCGCTGCCATTTGCCGAAGCCATGGAGCTCCGATTGCTACCCGCAATGTTCGGGACTTTGCGTTCTCCGGGGTTGAGGTGATTAATCCTTGGGAAGCCTGAAAATCTGCGGAGGCACTAGACAGCCTTCGCGAGCAGGCTCGCTTCCACATGGGAGGTGATGTCGATCACAGATTTCGTGCACACCCCCCCCACTGTGCGAGCGAGCCTGCTCGCGAATGGTCTTTCATTCAACGCACAGTGAAGTTCAGACCCGGAAGTGGCTCACCATCTGCTGCAACTGACCGCCCAACCGCGCCAGTTCAATACTGGATTTAGCGGTTTCGTCGCTGGCAGCGGCGGTCTGTTCGGAGACGTCGCGCACGTTGATGATGCTGCGGCTGATCTCTTCGGCCACGGCGCTTTGCTCTTCGGCAGCGGCGGCGATCTGCTGGTTCATCGACTGGATGTTGGACACCGTGCGGGTGATGTTTTCCAGAGAGGCGCCAGCCTTGCGGGTCAGCGCGACGCTGCTGTCAGTCAGGGCGCGGCTGTTGTTCATCACCGCCGACACTTGTTGCGTGCCGTTTTGCAGACCGGCCACCAGGCCTTCGATTTCTTCGGTGGATTTCTGCGTGCGCTGGGCCAGGCCACGGACTTCATCCGCCACCACGGCAAAACCACGACCGGCTTCACCGGCGCGGGCCGCTTCAATCGCCGCGTTGAGCGCCAGCAGGTTGGTCTGTTCGGCCACAGCCTTGATCACATCCATGACGCTGCCGATCTTGTCGCTTTCCTGTTGCAGCACGCTCATGGCCTCGGTGGAACGCGCCACCTCGGTGGCCAGGCGTTCGATCTGGGCGATGGCTTCGTTGACCACTTTGTCGCCCGCGCGAGCTTCGCTGTCGGCAGCAGCGGCCGCCTGGGACGCTTCTTCGGCGTTGCGCGCGACTTCCTGCACCGTGGCGGTCATCTCGTGCATCGCGGTGGCCACTTGATCGGTTTCGATCTTCTGGCTGTTGACCCCGGCACTGGTTTGCTCGGTCACGGCCGACAACTCTTCGGCGGCGCTGGCAATCTGGGTGACGCCGTCGCGGATGCCGCTGATCAAGTCCCGCAGGGTTACGCCCATGCGGCCGATGCCTTGCTGCAACACGCCGAGTTCGTCGCGGCGGGTGACTTTAACGTCCTGGGACAGGTCGCCGCCGGCGATGCGTTCGACCACGGTCATGGTTTCGCGCAGCGGGCCGGTGATTTGACGGGTGATGACCACGGCGGCAATCACGCCCACCAGCAATGCCAGCAAGGTGCTGATCAGCTGCAGGGTGCGGGCCTGGGCGCTTTCGATGTCACGACGGTCGATCTGGAATTGATAGAGCTTGTCGCTCAGGTCGACGATGGCGGTGCCCTGGTCGGTCATTTCCTTGCGTGCCAGCACGGCGTCGTTGCTGGCGGCTTTGTAGGCTAGCAAGGCGCTGCGGTAGTTGGTCAGCGCGGTGTCCAGTTGACGTAAAGCGTCTTGCTGGGTGTCGGCGAAATGCACGTTCAACGGTTTCAGGCTGGCAATAGCCGCGTCCAGTTGGCGGACGGCTTTCTGTTCGGTTTCGGCGTTGGTGCTGGCGGTGTAGCCGCGCACTTCGTAGCGGGCCAGCATGAACGCTTCCTTGGCCGCCGTGATGGCCAGGAACTGCTCGAAACGCTGATCGCTCAGGGGCATTTCCTGCACGCGGGTGTTGATCGCGTTGATCAGCGTGTTGGCGGTCTCGGCGTTGGCGCCCATGGCGTCGCGGGCGCTGTTACCGGTGCGGTAGGCGCTGCGCATTTTGTTCAGGGACGTCTGATAGGCGGCAATGATCGCGGCCTGCTCTTTGAGCATTTTGACGTTTTCAGGATTTTTGAAACTGCCCAGCAACGCGGTTTGCTGAGTCACAAAGCTGTCGAGGGTGGTTTGCACGTTTTGCGCGGCGGTTTCGTCGCCGTTGGTCAGCATGTATTGCAGGCGAACCACGCGCAGCTTGGTCAGGCCGGCGTTGAGCTGGGTGATGTCGCTCATCCAGTTGCTGCGGTCAATCAACCCGCCCAGGCTCGTCCAGCCAGTCAAGGCCAGGACGCAGGTCAGTGCCAGGACCAGGCCGAATCCCAGGCCCAGTTTCAGGTTCACGCTGATGTTGCCAAACCAGCTATTCATCACAATTCCTCCAGGAACGTAGTGTTTCTTTATCGTCAGTTGGCTGGAAGATTGTTGTTTTTAGGTGCCAGCAAGGTGTGTTGCAGACCTGTATCGGCAGCATTCCCGAGAGCTGAAAGGTTTTTGCGGGACAGATCCTGTAACAAGAGATGTGGGCAAGACTTAAGCTTTTTTTCACATGGGTTTCACTTGCTGGCGACGCCCGGCTCTCTACCCTCGCCGCATTAAATGATCTGCGTGACATGCCGGCGAGGCGGCTAGCTGTGGAATTGAGACTGAGTCTGTTCGGGATAAAACGCGCGATCGATCTGCGCCGTTTTGCCCGTTATCGCAATGCCGCAGTGGTGCTTGCCTCGGCATTGCTGGTCATTCCGTTGACCATCTGGTTGTTGGCGCCCGCCACTGTGCCGGACCTGGCCCATGGCAACGTGGCCGGTGCCAAGGCGTTGCTGTCGGGCTGGGCCAAGGGCGACATGATCGTGCTGGTGCGCCACGTCGAGCGCTGCGATCACTCCAAAGCGCCCTGCCTGAGTGGCAACGACGGCATCACTGACCGTTCTCGCGGTGTAGCGGTGGCGGTCGGCTCTCACTTCGAACGCCTGGGCCTGTCCAAAGCCGACATCTATAACAGCCCGATGGTGCGCACTGCACAAACCGCCGGCTATATGTTCAACTCGGTCGGCGTGGGCGAAGACTGGTTGATCAGTTGCAAGGGCACCATGCTGCGCGACGCCCTGGCGCACAAAGTGCCGGGCCGTAACCTGATTCTGGTGACCCACAGCGAATGCATGACGGAGCTGGAAAAAAGCCTGAACGTCTCGACCTCCACGCTGGGCTATGGCGCCTCGCTGTTCGTGTCCACCGAAACCCCTCAAGCACCGTCCATTCTTGGTTACATCGAGGCCTCCGACTGGCGCTCGGTGACGACCCGATAATTTCTCTGACTCAGGACATACGATGCAGACTGCTGCCCCTTACCGCTTTTACTGGGTGAACTTCGGTATTCCGCTGGCCTGCGCGGCGCTGGTGTTCCTGATGTTCGACATGACCAAAATCGACATCGCCTTCAGCAATCTGCTGTTTGATCCGGTCAGCCAGACCTTCCCGCTGGACAAGGTTCACTTCTTCGAAAAGCTCACCCACAAGTGGGCGCGGATCATTCCGAATTGGACTGCTGAAATCGCCTTGATCGGTGCCATCCTGTCGTTTGTCTGGCCACTGCTCAACACGGCCAAACACCCGCGACTCGGCGGTTTCCTGGAGCGCAGCAAAGTCGCTCCGGTGCTGCGATTTGCCCAGGAACACCGGCGGGATTTTCTGTTCGTGGTGGTCGCATTTGCCATTTGCACCGGGGTGATCCATTTCCTCAAGGCCCACACCAGCGTCTACTGCCCGATTGAAACGACCCTCTACGGCGGCAAAATCGCCCACGTGGAGTGGTACAACAACTTCCAGTTGTTCAAGGAAGCGGGCGACGGTCGCTGCTGGCCGGGCGGTCACGCTTCGGGCGGGTTCACCATGCTCGCGTTGTACTTCGTGGCTCGCCGTTACCGCTGGCGCTTCTCGAAAGCGCTGATGTGGGGGGCGTTGTTGCTCGGGTTCGTCTACGGCACTACCCGCGTCCTACAGGGCTGGCACTACATGTCCCACACCTTTTGGGCCGGGATCTTCGTGTGGCTGTCCTGTTTGCTGACGGCGCTGGCGTTTTACGGGCGGGCATGGTTGCAGCAACCGGTGCGGCAAAAGCATGAGCGGTTCGAGCGGGTGGCGCAGCCGCAAACGGCTGGCTGATTCACACAGCCTGGAATGACAAAACCCGCCAGCCCTGATCAGGGGCGGCGGGTTTTTTGTTGTCTGGCTTAAGGGTGGCGGTGGCTGGGGGGATGCTATCGCGGGCAAGCCTTGCTCCTACAGGTTTCAGGTCGTTCACATCATTGGCGACACAAATCCCGTAGGAGCAAGGCTTACCCGCGAAGAACGATGACGCGGTGTGTCAGGCCGGAC
>NZ_JBAGKV010000046.1:0-32066 GCF_037049705.1 Janthinobacterium sp. LPB2021202312-11-4
TTAGGCGGCGAATGATAACCATGGTCACCTGAAACACTCAGCGAAATGTAAATCGGCTGAATACCGGCGTCACTAAACTTGATGATTGCGTCGTGGTAGTCGGGTGGGTGCTTCGGGTTGACGAGTATCTTATTGGCCTGTTCGGTCGGCGGATAAACCCACACAGGCGGCAACTGCGGCGCGCCTTCCAGTGCAGGAATCCCTAACACCCCGTCGGGGCTTGCCGCTGGCGTCCAGGTGAGCCCAATTCCGTTACCGATATCAGCAACGAATTTGTCACCGTCTTTCTTGCCCTCGATGACCGGGACCGTTTCCCAGTCCTTTTTGCCACCCGTGTAAAACCCGTAAACGTTGACCGAGCCATTCGGCAAGGTCTTGGCATTGACACGGACACGCGTACGGCCTGCATCAAGGGTTGCGTATTGATCGTTCGTGTAGAAGGCACTGTCTGGTGAAATGCGGGTGTTCGGCATCAGTAACGCAACGGTGCCCAATGCGGCGCCAGCGGCAACAACGGGCGATCCTTGCCGCAAAGTGAGGGCAAGTGTGCCGCCCAGACGTTGAGCAATTGCACTGCCAGTAGCAGACCCACCGACCAGTCGCAGTGGCGTGCCTTGGGCGGTGATGGCTGCCCCGGTCCCAAGCACAGCCCACATTCCGTAGTCGGCCAGTTTCTCGACGGGCACAAATCCGGCGGGGTTGTTGTGATTGATGACGCCGTCCGGGAGGTTGCAGCTCTTGGCGAACACACAGCCGAAAGTTGGAGTATTCGCCGCAGGTGTTGTTGAGGCTAGGTTCCGTCTGGCCTCATCACGAGCCAATCCTTGTTCATACCGAAGGGTGTCTGCCTGTTGACGACGGATATCCTCCTGGGTGGGTTTTCGGGCTCTACAAATGGGGCAGCCACACATGCAACGTGTCCATTCTTCGATGAAAAAAACACCCTAACGGAGGGTTCAAAGACTGGCTGTAGGAAGGCTCCCTAAAACAATAAGGAATATTCCCTAAGTTCCTTTTCATTACGGGGGGAAGGATGACAGGTTGGTGTCGGTGCTGCGAGGTGGAAGAGGCGTGGATATAAAAACGCCTCGATACTGGTTTTTATATGCAGTAGCGAGGCGTTATTCATGTGGCTATTGCTGCTGGGCGATCAGTTCTTTTGAGTGACCTGGCCCAGATCATTGCCCGAGGTGGTTTTCATATCATCTTTGCGCAGATCGGCCACGGTGCTCGCCTTCACAGGCTCGCCCTTATTGCCCCAACTGCTGCGAATAAAACTGACCACATCCGCCACTTCCTGATCCGACAAGCGCCAGGCAAAGCCCGGCATCGTGAACGTGGACGGTGCCGTGTGAGTGGCGGGCAAGGTGCCGCCCTTCAACACAATGTGAATCAGCGACGTCGGGTCCTGCGACTGCAACACCGGATTACCCGCCAGCGCCGGGAACACCCGCGTATAGCCATGCCCGTCGGTGCGGTGGCAGGCCGCGCAGTTGTCGATGTACACCGACGCCCCCGGCTGGCTGTCGTCACCCTTCCACAGCGCTTGGGCGACTTGCTTGTCGTACTGGTGCGGCTGGTCGTTGGGGTCATTGGCCGGCAGGGATTTGAGGTAACGGGCAATCGCCGTCAGGTCGGCGTCGGTCATGTACTGCAGGCTGTGGGTGACCACATCGCTCATGCCGCCGAACACCGCACTGCGGTCGCTGCGCCCGGTCTTGAGGAATTGCACCAGTTGTTCCTCGCTCCAACTGCCGAGGCCGTCCTTGTAATCGCCGCGCAGGCTTTTCGCGATCCAGCCTTCCAGCGGCGCGCTGCCTGACAGAAAAGTGCTGCCTTCGCCGGCATTCAGGGATTTTTCCTGCATGGTCAGGGCACGGGGCGTATGGCACGCGCCGCAATGTCCGAGGCCTTCCACCAGATAAGCCCCACGGCTGACGACCGCATCGGCGCCGGGCGCCGCCTGGTAATCCGCCACGGCCGGGGCAAACAGCCAGCGCCAGCCCATGAGCGGCCAGCGCATGCTCAACGGCCAGGGAATGTCGCTGGCCTTGTTCTCTTGGGCGACCGGCGCCACCCCGTGCATGAAGTAGGCGTACAAGGCCTGCATGTCCGGTTCGGTGACGCTGGCGTAGGACGGATACGGCATCGCCGGGTACAACGTACTACCGTTTTTGGCGACACCGTGGCGTACGGCTTTGTCGAAGTCTTCGAAGCTGTAGTCGCCGAGGCCGGTTTTATCCGGGGTGATGTTGGTGGAGTAGATCGTCCCGATCGGCGTTTCCATCGGCAGGCCGCCAGCGAACGGCTTGCCGTCCTTGGCCGTATGGCAAGCGACGCAGTCCCCGGCACGGGCCAGGTATTCGCCTTGTTTGATCAAGTTTTGATCAACCTCGGCGGCATTGATCGAGGCGCTGCCGAGCAGGGCGAACGTTGCGATAACGAGTGCTTTCATGGTCATCGCTCCTTAAGCCTGAACCAGCGGGCCGGGGTTTTTCAGGTATTGCTCGCGGATCGCCCGGGCCGACCAATAGGTCAACGCCGCCACCAGGCCTGTAGGGTTGTAGCCCAAGCCTTGTGGGAAAGCGGAAGCGCCAGGCACGAAGACGTTGTGCACATCCCAGCTCTGCAAGTAACGGTTCAGGGCGCTGGTTTTCGGGTCGGTGCCCATGATCGCGCCACCGTTGAGGTGGGTGGTCTGGTACGACGCGGTGTTGAAGTGGTCGCCGACCTTCTTGCCGATCACGGCGATGGCTTTGGGGCCCATCGCTTCGGCGATCTTGCCCATTTTCTCGACCATGAAGCGGTTCATCTTGATGTCGTTTTCCTGCCAGTCGAACGTCATCCGCAGCAGCGGCAAGCCGTAGGAATCGCGGTACACCGGGTCGAGATCCAGGTAGTTGCCACGGTAGGACTGATGCGCGCCGTGGGCGTCCATCGACACCTGGTGAGTGTAGTAATCGGCGGTGGCGCGTTTCCAGGCACTGCCCCAGGCCGGAGTGCCCGGCGGGTTGGACGTCCCGGCAATCGGCCGGCTGCCGGCCTGGTTGACCCACATCGGCGAGCCGCCGACGAAGCCATGGGGCCCGTGGTCGAAGTTGTCGGCGTTGAAGTCATCGATCGCCACGCCGTTGCCGCCGGCACCGATGAAGTTGTTGGTGTGGGTGTCCTTGTCGAAGAACGCCTTGATGGTGGCCATGTTCTGGTAGGCGAAATTCTTGCCGACCACCCCTTCACCGCTGATCGGGTCGTAAGGCTTGCCGATACCCGAGAGCAACATCAATCGCACGTTATGGAACTGGAACGCGCCGAGGATCACCAGATCCGCCGGTTGCTCGATTTCCCGGCCCTGGCCATCGATGTAGGTCACGCCGGTGGCTTTGGTCTTGGTGCTGTCGAGGTTGACCCGCAGCACATGGGAATTGGCCCGCAACTCGAAATTCGGCAGCGGTTTGAGCGCCGGCAGAATGTTCACGTTGGGCGAGGCCTTGGAATACATGTAGCAGACATAGCCGCTGCAAAAACCGCAGAAGTTGCATGGACCCATCTGCGCGCCGTAGGGATTGGTGTACGGGCCTGAGGTATTGGCCGACGGCAGGTTGTAGGGTTTGTAACCCACGGCGGTGGCCGCTTTCTGAAACAGCTGTGCGGAAACCGTGTTTTTCTGGGATTCCAGCGGGAAGTGGCTGGAGCGATCCGGCGCGTAAGGGTTGCCACCCTTGCCTTCACCGACCAACTGACCGTTCACCGTCCAGGCCTGGCCCGACGTGCCGAACACCTTCTCGGCGTAATCGAAAAACGGTTCCAGCTCTTCATAGCTGACGCCGAAGTCCTGGATGGTCATGTCCTTGGGAATAAAGCTTTTGCCGTAGCGTTCTTCGTAGTGGCTGCGCATCCGCAACTCGATCGGATCGACCCGAAAGTGCACGCCGGACCAATGCAGCCCCGCGCCGCCCACGCCGTTACCGGGCAGGAACGCGCCGAGTTGGCGGTTCGGCAGGGCGATGTCATTCACGCTATGGCGAATGGTTACGGTCTCTTTGGAGATGTCCTGAAAGAGTTTTTTACGCACGCTGTAGGTGAGTTCGTCGATCACCTGAGGATAGTTGCCGTCAGGGTAAGTGTCCTGCATCGGTCCGCGCTCCAGCGCCAACACGTTCAGGCCCGCTTCTGTCAGCTCTTTGGCCATGATTGCGCCGGTCCAGCCAAAACCGACGATCACTGCGTCGACCTTCTTCATCACTGTGGCCATGTTTATGCCCTCTCGCCGCGAATCGATACTGCCGGGAAGGGGTATTGCTCGTTGCGTTCCACCCAATCCATGAAATCGGCGCGGGCGCCGGGGAAGCCGATCATGGTCCAGCCGACCAGGCCTTTGTTGCCACCGTGGATCGGGTCGCAGAAGAACCCTTCCTTGGTGTTTTGCAGCAGCAGGTTGAAGAAAATTTTCGCTGGGACGCTGTCGAATTCAGGCTTTCCGGCTTCAAGTTGCTTCAGCAAGTCGTCTCGGGTAGCGCTGTCTTGGTCAGCAAATACTTTACCGTTGACGGTTTTCGACCAGGCATCCGTGGCGGCAATGCCCAGGCGATAGATCTCTTTGGGCACCAGTTTGCTCTGCCAGCCCATTTCCGCCGGGGCGTCGGCATTGAACGGGCCTTGCATGAACCACAAGGCGCCAGCGGCGTACGGGGTGTTCATTTGGCGGTCGATGTATTCCGGCACGCCGGCTTCCAGTGCGCCGGGCCCTTGGGCGTCGTTCGGGATCAACTGCGCGACGGCAGCCTTGATGAACGTCCATTCTTCGGCGGTGAAGTAGGTCGGTTCATAGAGGCTGGTGCTGACGGGGGTTTTGCCGGGCGCGGACGGTGCCGGTTCAGGTGCGGCGAGCAGGACGGAGCTGCCTAGCGCGGTGCTGGCGACGGTGACCACCGGGATCAAGGTCAGGGATTTGCGCAAAAACTCACGCCGCGGGTTGTCTCGATCTTGATCAGACATGGGGGGTGCACCTCATCAGGCATTGATGGTTTTTTAGCCATTTCGGCGAACGGCTTTTCGTTTTGGCAGGAATACAGGCGTTCGGCGTTGAGTGAAATCGCTGCACATCTGCAAACTTTGGTAACAAATGGTAGCAGGCTAAGTATCAGGGTGAAGCGATTCAGCTTAAATAAACCGCGCTTTACGACGAAAGAAGCCCTAAGGGCCGTGATTCACGATTCTTTGACAGTGGGCTCACAGGCCTTTGACTGCTCAAGGTTGAAGCTGGCGCTATTAATCCGCTTCTTCCGGTACGGTCGCCCAGCATGTTTAAAACCCGTCTTGTCCCTGCGATATGTCTGTCGTTGGTAGCCTTTTTCAATGTGTCGCTGGTTATGGCTGACGACGCGGCACCCGCACGGCCCGCAGAATGGGCGCAGTCGGTGGAGGCCAAATACAACCTTTACCAAATGTCCCCAACGCTCTACCGCAGTGCATTGCCGGACAGCGGAGCTGTACCGCTGCTGGAAAAACTCAAGGTCGGCACTGTCATCAACTTCCTGCCTGAGTCGGACAAGAGCTGGTTGTCCACGCCGGGTATCAACCAGGTCCAGTTGCCCTACCGCACCAATCACGTGGATGACGCGCAGGTACTCACCGCCCTTCGCGCCATTCAGACCGCCGAGGCCAAAGGCCCGGTGCTGATGCATTGCAAACACGGCTCTGACCGCACTGGCCTGATGGCGGCGATGTATCGGGTGGTGGTGCAGGGTTGGAGCAAGGAAGACGCCTTGAATGAAATGACCCAAGGCGGTTTTGGCGACAGTACCCACTTTAAAGACGGCGTTCGCTACATGATGCAGGCGGATGTCGACAAACTGCGTACGGCACTGGCCAATGGCGATTGCAGCACGAGCCCGTTTGCCATGTGCTCGATGAAGAGCTGGTTCAAGTCGGCCAACGTCGAGAAATAGTCAATTGGAGTGCCGCAATCCTTGTGGGAGCGAGCCCGCTCGCGATAGCGGTATACCATTCAACATTTGATGCTGACTGTTAAAACGCTATCGGGAGCAAGCTCGCACACAATAGGCGTACCACCTTCCACACCGTTGCAGCATGGAAGGTGGTGATGACTCAGTGCTGCTCGTCAGGCTTTTTCTTCAATTTCGGGTTCGGGAAGAATTGCACGGCCTGAACCTTGGCGTCCGGCACTTTCAGCGCCGAAACGTTGACCCGCGTACCCAATTCCTTGGGCACCGACAGACCTTGTTCATTGAGCGTGTCGGAATAACCGCAGGCCACGCACTCTCGGTGCGGGACCTCGTCTTCGTTCCACATCATCAATTTGTCCGGTTCGCTGCACGCCGGGCAGACCGCCCCGGCGATAAAGCGTCGTTTAGTAATCACAGTTCCCTCACTCATGCTGCTGCGTCCTCACTCAGGCCGCTGTGGCGCAAGAGTGCGTCAATCGATGGCTCGCGGCCACGGAAGTCGACGAACAACACCATCGGCTCCTGAGAACCGCCGCGCGCCAGGATGGCTTCGCGGAAGGCGCGGCCGGTCTCGGCATTGAGCACGCCGTCTTCTTCGAACTTGGAGAAGGCATCGGCAGACAGCACTTCAGCCCATTTGTAGCTGTAGTAACCCGCCGCGTAACCGCCGGCAAAGATGTGGGCGAAGCTGTTCGGGAAGCGGTTGTAGGCGGGCGGACGCATGACCGACACCTCGTCGCGCACGCCTTCAAGCACCTGCGCCACGCTGCGACCGTCACCGTGGGTCGCGTGTAGTTCGAAGTCGAACAGCGAGAACTCCAGTTGGCGCACCATCATCAGGCCGGACTGGAAGTTTTTCGCCGCGAGCATTTTGCCCAGCAGATCTTGCGGCAGCGGCTCGCCCGTTTCGTAGTGACCGGAAATCAGCGCCAGACCTTCCGGCTCCCAGCACCAGTTTTCCATGAACTGGCTCGGTAACTCGACCGCATCCCAGGCCACGCCGTTGATGCCGGACACGCCGGCATGCTCGACGCGGGTCAGCAGGTGATGCAGGCCATGGCCGAATTCGTGGAACAGGGTGGTGACTTCGTCGTGGGTCAGCAGCGCAGGCTTGCCGCTGTCAGCCGGGGTGAAGTTGCACACCAGGTTGGCCACCGGGCTTTGCAACACGCCGTCAATGGTGCGACGACGGTCGCGGGCGCCGTCCATCCACGCGCCGCCGCGCTTGTTGGCGCGGGCGTAGAGGTCGAAGAAGAAGCGGCCGACGTGTTGACCGTTTTCCTTGATTTCAAATAGACGAACATCCGGGTGCCAGGTGTCGAAGCCTTTCTGCTCGGCGATTTCGATGCCGTACAGACGCTGGACGATGGCGAACAGGCCGCCGAGCACTTTGTCGATCGGGAAGTAGGCGCGCAGGGCTTCCTGGGCGACGCTGTAACGCTGCTCGCGAAGTTTTTCGCCGTAGAAACCGCTGTCCCAGCTTTGCAGGTCCGGGCAGCCTTGTTCGGCGGCGAAGGCCTTGAGCTGTTCCAGGTCCTGGGCGGCGAACGGTTTGCTGCGCTTGGCGAGGTCACGCAGGAAGCTGAGTACCTGATCGCTGGATTCGGCCATTTTGGTGGCCAGGCTCAGTTCCGAGAAACTGGCGAAACCCAAGAGTTTTGCAAGCTCCTGACGCAGGTCGAGGATTTCTTCCATCACCGGGCCGTTATCGTTCTGACCGGCGTTCGGGCCCTGGTCCGACGCACGGGTGCAGTAGGCGGCGTAGACTTCTTCGCGCAGCGCACGGTCGTGGGCGTAGGTCATCACCGCGTAGTAGCTCGGGAATTCCAGGGTGATCAGGAAGCCGTCCAGGCCTTTGGCCTGTGCAGCGGCGGCCATTTGCGCCTTGGCCGAATCGGTCAGGCCGGCGAGGGCGGCTTCGTCGGTGACGTGTTTGGTCCAGGCCTGAGTCGCGTCGAGCAATTGGTTGGAAAAGCGGCTGCCCAGTTCCGACAGCTTGCTTTGCACTTCGGCGTAACGCTGCTGTTCGGCTTCCGGCAGGTCGATACCCGACAGGCGGAAGTCACGCAGCGAATGTTCGAGGATGGTTTTTTGCGCGACGTCGAAACCGGCGGCTTCGGGGCTGTTGGCCAGGGCTTCGAAGGCCTGGAACAGCTCACGGTTCTGGCCCAGTTCGGTGGAGTAGGCGCTCAACGCCGGCAGGCAGGACTCGTAGGCTTCACGCAATTCGGCGCTGTTGCACACGGCATTCAGGTGGCTGACCGGGCTCCAGGCTGCGCCCAGGCGATCGTTGAGTTCGTCCATCGCCAGCACCAGGCCGGCCCAGGTCGGTTGTTTGCCCTGGGTTTTGAGGATCTCGATAATGGCGGCGCGGTTGTCAGCCAGGATCTGTTCAATGGCCGGTTGCACGTGTTCGGCACGGATCGCCGAGAACGGCGGCAGGTCGTAGGACTGCAAAAGTGGATTGTTCACGCTCACGGTTGGCACCTTGGCTGGAAGAAACATGCGGCCATCTTAATTACAATCGACGCTCACCGCAGCTATCAGCGACAGAGAGAGAACCTATCGTGACCCTTCGCAAGTATCTGAACCACACGCCGCTACTGGGCAAAGGCGCTTTTGTCGACGGCTCGGCGGTGGTGATCGGCGACGTCGAAATCGGCGATGACAGCTCCGTCTGGCCGCTGACGGTGATTCGCGGCGACATGCACCGCATCCGCATCGGTGCGCGCACCAGCGTCCAGGATGGCTGTGTGCTGCACATCACCCACGCCGGCCCGTTCAATCCCGATGGTTTTCCGTGCCTGATTGGTGACGACGTAACCATCGCCCATAAAGTCATGCTCCACGGTTGCTCGGTGGGCAGCCGGGTGTTGATTGGCATGGGCAGCATTGTCATGGACGGTGCGGTGGTCGAGGACGATGTGATCATCGGTGCTGGCAGCCTAGTACCGCCGGGCAAGCGATTGGAGAGCGGTTTTCTCTATGTCGGCAGCCCGGTGAAACAGATCCGGCCGCTGACTGACAAGGAAAACGCCTTTTTCACCTACAGCGCAGCGAACTACGTGAAGCTCAAGGACCTGCATCTGGCCGAAGGCTACGACCAGCTCTGAACCGTCCTACCACTGTCCAGGAATTTTCATGCATTACCAAACCGTACTGTTCGATCTCGATGGCACCCTGACCGACCCGCGTGAGGGGATTACCCGCTCGATCCAGTTCGCCCTGGCCAAACTGGGCATCGATGAACCCGACCTGACCAAGCTCGAACACTTCATCGGCCCGCCGTTGTTGCAGGCCTTCATGCAGTTCTACGACTTCGACGAGCCCAAGGCCTGGGAAGCGGTGAATTTCTATCGCGAGCGTTTCAAAGTCACCGGGTTGTATGAAAACCTTGTGTTCGATGGTGTGACGCCTCTGCTGGAAACCCTGAGTGGGCAAGGACGGCAGCTGTACATCGCCACCTCCAAGCCCTGGGTGTTCGCCCGTGAAATCGCCCGCCACTTCGACTTCGCCAAGCACTTCAAAGTGATTTATGGCAGTGAACTGGATGGTACGCGGACCAATAAAGTGGAGCTGATCGCCCATCTGATCGCCGAAGAAGGTCTCGATCCAGCCAACACCCTGATGATCGGTGACCGCAAACACGATCTGATCGGTGCGCGCAGCAACGGACTGGATGCCGCCGCAGTGGGTTACGGGTTTGGCAGTCACGAAGAGCTGAGCGCCGAAGCGCCGGCGTATCACTTTGAGACGCTGGAAGAGATGCATCAGGCGTTTTTACGGCGTTGATCAGTACGCCTTCGCGGGCAAGCCTCGCTCCTACAAGGGTTCATTGCATCGTCATATGCGTCGTAGGAGCGAGGCTCGCCCGCGAAGGCGTCCTCCCAGACACATCCTGAGCAACAGTTTTGAGTCGAATCCTTCCTTATCGTCCTAGCCTTAAAACTGAGGCTACGATCAAGGAGGATCACCATTGCCAGAGCTCAAACATGCTCATCGATTGCGTACAGGACGATATTCGGAGTCTGGGCAGATTTACCTGCTGACGGCTGTAGTTCTCAATCGAGAGCCTTTGTTTCGTGACTTCAAGTACGGGCGTTTGGTGGTAGATGCTTTGAGAACGGCTGAGCGAGAAGAGTTTGCGACGTCGTTAGCCTGGGTCGTTATGCCTGATCATTTTCATTGGCTGATCGAGTTGCAGAACACTCAGTTGCCTAAGTTGATGGCTCGTACCAAATCACGCGTCGCGGTTACGCTCAATCGCTCGATTGGACGTCAAGGTCCGGTTTGGCAGCATGGTTATCACGACCGTGCTCTTCGTAGCGAGGAGGACCTTCAGGCGGTTGCCCGATACATCGTCGCCAATCCGCTACGTGCGGGATTGGTCGAGAAGGTAGGGGATTATCCATTGTGGGATGCGATTTGGTTGTGATGTTCTAAGACGCCTTCGCGGGCAAGCCTCGCTCCTACTGGGGATATGCAGATGTAATGAACCTCTGTAGGAGCGAGGCTTGCCCGCGAAGAGGTCGGATCAGCCGCCACGACTCTCCAATCCTGCCAACGATTTCAACACCGCCTTACGCTCATCAACCGGCAACCCACCCAGCTTCTCCACCGCCGCATAGAACCTCACCCAATCCCCACCTTCCTGCTTGAACAGCGTCGCAAACGCCGGCACCCATTGGTCATACAAACCAAACGGCAGCAGCTTCGCGTTGTTCATCGGTGCATTGATCCACGCGTCATAACGTTTATCCCCGGCCCAGACGCTGTCGCGCATCTTCCGGTAGTCGCTGCGCAGCCGTTCGAATTCTGCGGCTTTGCGTTGACGCATTTGTTCGGCGGGCAGGGGTTGGGCGTAGAGCCGTTCAAGTCGCGTGCGGGTGTTCAGAACCAGTTGAGTGAACTGGTCGCGCTGCTGCATCAGTGTGCCGTTGTCCGGCGCGAGCCCACGGCTGGCGCGCCATTGGCGGGTGCCTTCCTGCTCGACAAACGTGGCGAAGGATTCGTTGAACTCGGTGTCGTCCTTCACATAAAAGCGTTGATGCGCCAGTTCATGAAAGATCAGCGTGGCCAGCCGTTCATCGCCCCAGTTCATCATCGAGCTGATGATCGGGTCGTTGAACCAGCCCAAGGTCGAGTAGGCCTCGACGCCGCCAATCGACACGTCCATGCCATTAAGGCGCTGCACGGCCGTTTCGCCCCGCGCCGCACCCTGGCTGTAGTAGCCGCGATAGGCGACGCAACCGGCGATGGGGAAGCAATGGGTGTGCGGCTTCAGGGAAAACTCCGGCGTGGCGAAGACATTCCACACGACATAGGGCCGGCCAATGTCGGCGTACAGGCGATAGCTCTGGTTGTCCGGCAAGTGCAATTGCTCGCTGGCGAATTGCCGGGCCTTTTGCGATTGGGCCAGGTGCGCCCGCAGTTGCGGATCACGCCCGGGATCGGCAATCACTTGGGCAACCGGCTCCCGGGCCCGCAGCAATTGCAGCTGACCGCTGGCCAATTGGCCGTAGTAGCTGACGCTGGCGCAACCGTTGAGCAACAAAAACAACACACCCGGAAACAAAACGCGCAAAACGCGATCAAGTAACCCAAGGCTTGGACGCGGCCTGATCACAATAAAAACATCCCTGGAGAGTCTGCCCACAAGACTATCCCGCCAGACTGGAGCTCCGCTATGCGCAAGTTGATGCTGACAGGAGGCCTGCTGACGCTGGCCGGTTGTGCCGGGTTTGGAATGCCCGACCCGGACCCGTCACAAGCCTGGATCGACCTGGCTTCGAAACAGCAAGACAGTGCCCTGCAAGCACTGAAAGTCGATGACAAGGCCGCCACCGACAAACGATTCTTTGAAGTGCAGCCCGGCAGCCATGAATTGAAGGTGCGCTACCAGTTTGCGGTGCAGCCCACCAACATCGGCCCGGACAGTGAGCCGCTATGGCGCGATTGCCAGTTGAGTGTGAAATTCAAGGATTTCAACGCCGGTGAGCGCTATCAACTGCAGGCAGGGAATATCGGTTTCCGGCCGTGGGCCAAACTCTATGATCAGCAGCGAAAAGTCATTGGCCACGGCACACCGGCAGGCTGCCAACGCACGTGATCGGCGTTATGCTGAATGACCAATCATCGGGACATTCATCATGCGCAGGTTGTTGCTGTTGCTCACCGCAAGCGCCATTTCCGGTTGCCTGAGCCCGCTGCCGGCAGTGGACCCACAAATGGCCTGGGTCGACATGTCGACGCCGACCCCCGGTGGCAAATTAATGATGGCTGAACGCCTGGATAACCAGCGATTGAGGGACGGGCGTTTCTTTCAAGTCACCCCAGGCAGTCATGAGTTACGAGTGCGTTTCGACTTTGAGGTGTTCAGCGGCGGTTTTGGAATGATGAACGATCCCGCCGAGCGCCTCTGCTACCTGACCATCCGTTACGACCATTTCGAGGCTGGCCAGCGTTATACGCTTGAAGGGCGCTCCCTGGCGTTCACCCCCAGCGCCCGGCTGTATAACGCCAAGCGCGAGATCGTGGCCGAAGACCGGGAGGTCAACTGCATTATCTGAAGCCAATCAACGATCGTTTTTTTGGTAGATGACCGCTTTGGTGCCGTTCTCGCAGGTACCAACGACCATTGCGGCGTCGTGCTGGGCTGCTTCTTCCTTGGTGACTATCTCCAAGGTGTAGGAGGGCACCGCGTTGGCCTGGATTTTTATTTCAATCTCTTTCTTGAGTTCTTCGCAGTCTTTGGTCGCGGCCAGGGCCGAAGTCGCCAACGCACCACAGATAACCGCCAAGACAAAACGTTTCATATTGAAGCTCCCTTGAGGCAGTGCGCATGTCTATGCGCTGAAGCTGCTGTGGTGGATTCGACCACAGTTTGCCCTGCGGGGTTTTGTGCTGAGACAAAAAAGATCGCAGGCTACGCCAGCTCCTACAGGAATCGAATAAACCCGTAGGAGCTGCCGAAGGCTGCGATCTGTTCGCTTCGACGCCGATTTAGCTGACCAGCGTGGCCTCCAGGCTGATCTTGGCATTCAGCACCTTGGAAACCGGGCAGCCTTCCTTGGCTTTGTTACTCAGCTCTTCAAACTGCGCCTGAGTGGCCCCGGGGATTTTTGCCTTGAGGATCAGTTTCACCGCCGTGATCGCAAACCCGCCATCCACCTGATCCAGGGTTACCTCGGCGTTGGTGTCGATGCTCTCGGCCGTGAGGCCGGCATCGCCGAGGATCATCGAAAACGCCATGGAGAAACATCCCGCGTGGGCCGCGCCGATCAGCTCCTCCGGATTGGTGCCTTTACCGCCCTCGAAACGGGCCTTGAAGCCGTAGGGCGCTTCTCTGAGTACGCCGGTTTCCGTGGAAATCGAACCGATGCCGGTTTTCAGATCGCCTGCCCAATGAGCCGATGCTTTCTTCGTGATAGCCATGTCTGCCTCCTCAAGATCCGGCGCGAACCGTCGCGCCTTCGTGGTTTTCGCTTGGTAAGGGTTCTGAGGATAGAAGACTTGGCAAAGTTCACCCTGTCGGATCAAACCGCTTATCTGGTAGGCAAATTCACCACTGCTATTGAAACTCGGGTATATGCCCTCATTGCATAGGGAACGCTTTTAGACTCGGCAGGTTTTCGTTCGTGAGAAAAACCTGCGACCCCATTGGAGAAGCAGGTTTATGAAACGACTTTCCGATATCAAGTTCTCGACCCTCGACCTGGTGCCCGTGCGCGAGAACGGCAGCGCGGCCCAGTCGCTGCGTAATTCCCTGGACCTGGCGCAGCACGTCGAAAAATTCGGCTACAACCGCTTTTGGGTCGCCGAACACCACAACATGGACGGTATCGCCAGTTCCGCGACCTCGGTGTTGCTCGGTTATCTGGCCGGGGGCACCTCGACCATTCGCGTCGGTTCCGGCGGTGTCATGCTGCCCAACCACGCGCCGTTGGTGATCGCCGAGCAGTTCGGCACCCTCGAAAGTCTGTACCCCGGCCGCATCGACCTGGGCCTGGGGCGCGCGCCGGGTTCCGATCAAATGACTGCCCGCGCATTGCGCCGTGAACGCTCGGGCAGCGCCGATGATTTCCCGGAAGACGTTGCAGAACTGATGCGCTATCTCGGCCCACGCACGCCGGACCAGCGGATTATCGCAATGCCGGGAACGGGCACCAATGTCCCGGTCTGGTTACTCGGTTCCAGTCTGTTCAGCGCCCAACTGGCCGGTGAACGCGGTTTGCCCTACGCCTTCGCCTCGCATTTCGCACCGCGTTTCATGCACGAGGCGATTCGCGTCTACCGCAATCACTTCAAGCCTTCGGCGGTGTTGGATAAGCCTTACGTGATGCTCGGCGTGCCGCTGGTGGCCGCTGATACCGACGAACAGGCCGATTACCTGGCGACGTCGGTGTACCAGCGAATTCTCGCGCTGATGCGTGGCCAGAGCCTGGTGCAGCGTCCGCCAGTGAAAACCATGGACGGGTTGTGGCTGCCCCATGAGAAAGAAGCGGTGGGCGATTTCCTTGGCCTGGCCATGGTCGGCAGCCCGCAGAAAATCCGCGCCAAACTGGAAGTGTTGATCGAGCAGACACAGGCCGATGAGCTGATTTTTACCAGCGACCTGTACGAACACGCCGATCGCGTGCATTCCTACGAGTTGCTGGCGCAGGTCATGAAGGGCTGATGCTGGAAAGACGCGCATAAAAAAGCCGACGCCATTGCGTCGGCTTTTTCATTCTTGAGGACAATCAGCCTCTTTTGTAAACGATTTCCTTGGAGCCTTTTTCACAGGTTCCGACGACTTTTCCGCCTGCGCCTTTATCGGCGATTTCCAGTGAGTAACCAGCAACGCCTTTGGCATCCAGTTTCGCGGCGATTTCGGCTTTCAGCTCTTCGCACGACTTGCCGTCAGCAAAGGCTGTTCCTGCAAGGCTCAACAAACCTACTGCCAAAATAAACTTCTTCATCGGTCGCATTCCCTGGTCGGATCAATAGGGGCACCCGGCAATCAGCCAGGTGCACACATGTAGCGCTTTGCCATTCCCTATGGCACTCGGCCAGCGCGCAAGTTCAGAAGACTAGCTCAAACTCAGCTACTGGCAATCCGGAACCCGACTTTGAGTGTCACCTGGAAGTGGGCAGCCTTGCCGTCCTTGATGTGGCCGCGGGTCTCGGTCACTTCGAACCATTCCAGGTGCTTGAGGCTTTTGCTGGCTTCGGCCAGTGCGTTGTTGATGGCATCTTCAATGCTGGTGGGGGACGAGCCGACCAGCTCGACTTTCTTGTAGGTGTGATGGTCAGACATGGCGTTCTCCTTGGGGTATGAAATACAGCCTAGCAGTGATTTTTCGTATTACTTCTGTCGACCAATCCGACACCGAAGTTCAGATTTTCTGCACTTTCTCAAACCCGTGAAGTCCCAACCAACACACGCTACTCATCATCAATGAAGGAGAGCCACCATGGCCAACACCTCTTTACGCAAAGCCTCATTGCAAAGCATGGAAGCCGAGATCGAGAGTCTTCTCAAGTCGCTGGAAAACCTGAAGGACGACGCCTCGGACGAGTCGCGTAAAACCCTCAAGGCGCTGAAAAGCAACGCCGAGAGCGCGCTGAAGCATTCGCGTCACCTGCTCGCCGATGCGTATGAAGAAGTGAAAGTGAAAACCCGCGAAACCGGGATCGCGACCCGGGACTACGCCCAGGAACACCCTTGGACTACCGCCGGTGTGGCTGTGGGTGCGCTGGGTTTGCTCGCGGCTTATCTGCTGTGCAAACGCGGCGACTAATCCGCTTGGCGCAGCTCGTTCTTGAGCCACTGCGCCAATTGCCGAGCGCGCCCGTCCGCGGCGCGCTTGGGTAGCCACAACGCCAGTTGCGCCGGGGTTTCACTGAAACCCCAGGGCGCAACCAAGCGACCGGCCTTCAAGTCCTCGGCCACCAGCGGCTCGGGGGCAATCGCCACACCCAGCCCCGCCACTGCCGCTTCCAGCAAATAATACAAATGCTCGAAACCCTGTCCGTACTTCAACGCTTTGGCGTCGAGGCGGCTTTGCTGTGCCCAGCTCGGCCAGGCCTGCGGGCGCGAGGTGGTGTGCAATAGCGGTTCGTTCAACAGTTCACTGGCCGGCGCTTGTTGCAGTCGTTCGTAGCCGGCAAAGCGAGGGCTTATGACCGGGCCGATGCGTTCGCTGGCCAGTTCGTAGACTTGCATGTCCGCCGGCCATGGCGGCTCGGCAAACACCAGCAACGCGTCGAGTCCCGGGCGGCGCGGATCGAGATCACCTTCACCGGCCGACAGATGCAGGCGCAGGTCCGGCAGGTCCGCATTCAGCCGTCCCAGGCGCGGAATGAACCAGCGCGCGAGCAAACTGCCGGAGCAGCCGAGCACGAACGGCGCATCGGCGGTGCTTTGGGTCAGTTCGGCGCAGACCGTGCGCAATCGCTCAAACGCTTCAGTGCTGGCATCGCGCAAACGAACGCCGGCATCTGTGAGTTTAAGGCCACGTCCATCCTTAACGAACAGGCTGACGCCAAGGTGTTCTTCAAGGGCCTTGAGCTGACGGCTGACCGCGCCGTGAGTGACGTGCAGCTGTTCGGCAGCCTGACTGACGCTGTTCAGACGGGCGGTGGCTTCGAAGGCGCGAAGGGCGTTCAGCGGGGGGAGGTCGTGGCTCATGGGATCTGTGAGTTTTCCTGACAGGTTGCGGCGATCTTATCGGTTTTCAGCGCGCAACGTCAGGGGTAGAGTGAGCGTCATTGTCATCTCACGAATCCAACTGGAGCGACCCATGACCCAGACTAATTTGCGCAACGGCCCCGATGCCAACGGCCTGTTTGGCTCGTTCGGCGGCCGTTACGTCGCTGAAACCCTGATGCCGTTGATTCTCGACCTGGCCCGTGAATATGAACTGGCGAAGGAAGATCCTGCATTCAAAGAAGAATTGGCCTACTTCCAGCGCGACTATGTCGGTCGTCCAAGTCCGCTTTATTACGCCGAACGCCTGACCGAATTCTGCGGCGGCGCGAAGATTTACCTCAAGCGCGAAGAGCTGAACCACACCGGCGCGCACAAGATCAACAACTGCATCGGCCAGATTCTGCTGGCGCGGCGCATGGGTAAAAAACGCATCATCGCCGAGACCGGCGCCGGCATGCACGGTGTGGCGACCGCCACCGTGGCCGCGCGTTTTGGCCTGGACTGCGTGATCTACATGGGCACCACCGACATCGAACGTCAGCAGGCCAACGTGTTCCGCATGAAGTTGCTGGGCGCCGAAGTGATCCCGGTGGTGGCCGGCACCGGCACCCTGAAAGACGCGATGAACGAAGCCCTGCGTGACTGGGTGACCAACGTTGAAGACACCTTCTACCTGATCGGCACCGTGGCCGGTCCGCACCCTTACCCGGCCATGGTGCGTGACTTCCAATCCGTGATCGGCAAGGAAACCCGCACTCAATTGCAAGACCAGGAAGGCCGCCTGCCGGACAGCCTGGTGGCGTGCATCGGTGGTGGTTCCAACGCCATGGGCCTGTTCCACCCGTTCCTTGACGACAAGAGCGTCGAGATCATCGGCGTCGAAGCCGCCGGTTACGGTATCGAAACCGGCAAGCACGCGGCCAGCCTGAACGGCGGCGTACCGGGTGTGTTGCACGGCAACCGTACCTTCCTGTTGCAGGACGACGACGGCCAGATCATCGATGCGCACTCGATTTCCGCTGGCCTCGACTATCCGGGCATCGGCCCTGAACACGCCTGGTTGCATGACATCGGCCGCGTCCAGTACACCTCGGTGACCGACGACGAAGCCCTTGATGCGTTCCACAAATGCTGCCGCCTCGAAGGAATTATTCCTGCGCTGGAAAGTGCCCACGCCTTGGCCGAAGTGTTCAAACGCGCACCGAAGCTGCCGAAAGATCACTTGATGGTGGTCAACCTGTCCGGCCGTGGCGACAAAGACATGCAAACCGTGATGCACCACATGGAACAATCCAAGCAGGAGAAACACTGATGAGCCGCCTGCAAACGCGTTTTGCCGAACTCAAGGAACAGAATCGCGCCGCCCTGGTGACCTTCGTCACCGCTGGCGACCCGAGCTATGACACTTCCCTGGCGATCCTCAAAGGCTTGCCCGGCGCTGGCGCCGACGTGATCGAGTTGGGCATGCCCTTCACCGACCCGATGGCCGATGGCCCGGCGATCCAGTTGGCCAACATCCGTGCCCTGGGCGCCAAGCAGAACCTGGCGAAAACCCTGCAAATGGTCCGCGAGTTCCGTGAAGGCAACACCGAGACACCGCTGGTGTTGATGGGGTACTTCAACCCGATCCACATGTACGGCGTACCGCGTTTCATCGCCGATGCGAAAGAGGCCGGCGTTGATGGTCTGATCGTTGTCGATTTGCCGCCGGAACATAACGGCGAACTGTGCGACCCGGCGCAGGCTGCGGGCCTGGACTTCATTCGTCTGACCACACCGACCACTGACGATGTGCGCCTGCCAACCGTTTTGAACGGCAGCTCGGGTTTCGTCTATTACGTATCCGTGGCCGGTGTGACCGGTGCGGGCGCGGCGACGCTGGAGCACGTTGAAGAAGCGGTTGCGCGTCTGCGTCGTCACACCGACCTGCCGATCAGCATCGGTTTTGGCATCCGTACACCGGAGCAAGCGGCGGCCATCGCGCGTCTGGCGGACGGTGTGGTGGTGGGTTCGGCACTGATCGATCACATCGCCAACGCTTCGACGCCGGAGCAAGCAATCGATGGTGTGCTCAGTCTTTGCGCCGCGTTGGCCGAAGGCGTGCGTCAGGCACGGGTCAGCTGAAGGTAAAGTTCTTGATACAGAGGAATTAGCGCCTCGCCGCACAGACTAAATAGCAAGACCGAGGGCTTCAGGACTACGTTCTGAGGCCCTTTTTGCTGTATGTGCAGTGAGGAAACCCCCGATGAAAATGCCGAAACGTCTGATTGCCAGCCTGGGCGTGTTGATGCTGAGCGCGACCCCGTTGCTGCACGCCAGCGCCGATCAGCGCGACGATCACGACCACGGCGGCCCGCAGCAGGGCCAATACGATAACCATGGCGACAATCGTGGCGATGACCACCGTGGCCCGCAGGACAACCATCGCGGCGGCCCGCCACGGGACTTTGGCCCGGTGCGCCAGACCATTCATGACAATCACGGTTACTTCGTGCGCGGTGCGCCACCACCTCCAGGCATTCATCTGGAGCGTGGCCGGCCGTTGCCGCACGGTTATTACGGCGAGCGCCTGGATAACCGCGCCTTGGGTCGGTTGCCGCAGTATCAGGGTTACGAATGGCGCCGGGCCGGTGGCGACATTGTGTTGATCGCGGTGGGGACCGGGATCGTTTATGAGATTTTGGATAACGTGTTGAATTAAGGGGTTTGCCGGCACGCGCGCATTGCGTGCTGTGCCTTAAAAGATCGCAGCCTTCGGCAGCTCCTACAGAGTACGCAATTCCCCGTAGGAGCTGCCGAAGGCTGCGATCTTTTGCTTTTATATCAGGGCAATTCAAGCCCGCCTGCCGCTTTGTGCAACGCCCTCAAATGCTCGCCGACCTGCTTGAGGTTGGCTTCATTGGCCGCAATCTCCGCCGCTCGACTCGGCTCCAGCAACGCCCGCACTTCCTTGTCCAGATCCCCGGTCAGCGACTGCAGCTGTTTCTGGCGCAGGCTGCTTTCCGATTCCAGGCGTGCCGCCTCGCTCGGTTGTGGCAAACCATAACCCCCCGTGCCGAGCAGTTCGGCAGGGCGGCTGAGAAATCCGCTGTTGGCGAGAATCTCTTTCAGGGTCGCGTTGGCCTTGTCCATGCCGCCGTTCTTCAGTTCCCGGGCACCGAGGTAGCGCTGCTTGACTTCATCCTGGGCCAGTTGCAACTGGCGACGGAAACTCGCTTGTTCCAACAACAGCAACGCGGCGCTGGTGCGCAAGTCTGCCTGATCGATCCATTGCCGACGCTCTTCTGCACTCAACGACAACCAGTCTTCGACAGTGGCTTGCTTGATCGGCAGGTGTTTTTTCAACACGTCGAACATCGCTTGATAGCGATCGCGGAAGGAATCGAAGCGATAACCCAGGCGCAAGGCTTCCCGTGGATCATCCAGCACGCTGGTGTCCGCCAGCCCGCGACCCTTGAGCACTTCCAGCAAGCCGTTGGGCATGATGCTGTCAAGCCCGGCCAGTTGCGCGTTGTTGCTACCGCTGCGCAGCAGTTTCAGGCTTTCCACCGCGCAATTGTTGGACAGGAAGAAATAGTTGCCGTCGTAGCTCCAGTGCATCTCGGCGGCGTGCTCCACCACTTCCTCAATTTCCGTCCGCGAGAGGTTCAGCGGCACCGAGGCGAGGCTGCGCAGTTCGGTCTTGGTGTATTCGTCGATGACTTGAGCCAGGGGCAGGACAAACAGGCGTGACGGGTATTTGCCGACCAAGCCGTCCCAACTCGACAGCTGCACGTCACCGACGAAGGCGCGGTAGGACAGGACCAAGTGCTGATCCAGGTCCAGTCGACAGTCCGGCCCGCGTGGCCGGCCCGGCGCGCAAATGACCAGACGCAACATGCTGTGGCCCCAGCGGCTGACCCAATTCTGATTGGCTTCGGCGAGCAGATAGTCCACTGCGTAAACCCGTTCCGGATCGACTTGGCCCAGCGGCGTCTTGGCGAAATCGTTGCCGGCATTCAGAAAGGCGAAGGATTTGGCGCAGGTGTCTTTGGCGGCGGGTGCCCAGCCGAAATGGTCTTTGTAATAGCGGTACAGCGCGGGACGGCGGCAGGCGTAGCTCGGGTCGAGGAGGAAATACTCCATGTTGACCGCCACGAACTCCTTGGGATTGGTCGTTTCATAGATGTCCGGGCTACGCACGATTTGCCGGTTGTGCTGCTCGCGCTCGCCACGCCGGCCGACGTATTGCGGCCAACCGGCGAGGTCGAGCAGGCGCGGGTCGTCACTGAGGGTAAAGCGTCGCGCTGTCTGGCCACGGCATTGATCGGGGATGCCGACCAGCCCGGAGCTGTTATTGCGCTGGTTGCAACGCTGGATCAGCGTGCGCTCGGCGTCTGGCCACAGGCGCGCGCGGTCGTAAATATGGGTGAGTTCGTGCAGGACCGTGGCGAGCATTTCCCGGCGCACGGTGCCGTGGGGGCGATAAGTCTTTTTGGTCGCGGCGCTGCCGTCGGTGAGGCTGGCGAGCAGGTTGCGGTTCAGATCGAGTTCCGAGACCAGCGATGCCTCGCCGTAGGCGTTATCGGGCATTTCGTCGGTCCAGCCGACATCGATGCGCCGATCCAGTTGCTCGATGAAGCGCGGCGGCAACGCCTGCATGGCTTCATCCAGCAGCGCCTGGCTGGCCTGCACTTGCGCGGGGCTCAGACCGTCGGTCTTGAGCCGTAATTGCAGACTGGCCTGGGCGGTGTTGCCAAGCAGCAACACCATCCCGGCCAGTAGCCAGGCGCTCAGCGACCTCACAATGCGAGGATGGCTTCGGCGAGCACCTGATCACTGGCGTCCCGGGCTTCCGGCACGCGGGTGCGCAACGTATTGATGGCCGCTTCGAGGTGCGCGCCACGAATATCGCCATCGCTGGCGACGAAACTGGCGGCATCGTCGTGGGCTTCGCGGACGATTTTCGAGTCACGGATGGAAGTGGTGGTATCAGACGTGAAATCAAGCGTGCGCTGGGTGGCTCGAATGATCATGTTACTGGTGGCTACCAGGGTGTGCGCCTGGGCCACGTCGGCCAACAACAGCAAGCCAAGGGTGGCAGCAATCAACGGGCTACGCATGGAACGACTCCGGAGGAACGATGATAACTATTGGACGAGAATTGCCTGTGCCAGTTCAAGGTCGCTGGCATGAAGTTTTGGCTGGGTCCGGCGCAGGTAAACCAGGGCGGATTCCAGTTGCGCTCCTCGCAGTTGGCCGTCACTGGCAATGAACGCCGCAGCGTCATCCTGAGCGGCGATCAGCAGTTTATGGTCGAAGGGCGCGGAGGTCACCATGCTTGTGGCGTAACCACTGACCACGGTGCCTTGGGTAGAGAGGTTGAAGGCGTCGAAGGCACAGGCCGAACCTGACCAAAGGCCTGCAAGAACAACCGCAATGAACAACCGATTTGAAAAAAAACGCATGAGGCTCGACAGCTGAAAGCGAGGCCCAAGGCTAGCGCAATGCCCGGACTAGAGCCAGCGGCGAAACATCGGGACACGATGGGGTGTCCCGATTGGGAGCTGATGCTTAGATCGCCAGAATGGCTTGGGCCAATTGTGCGTCGGTCGCGTTCAACTGAGGTGCCTGGCGGTGGATCTCGTCGAAAGCGCTTTCCAGTTTCACGCCACGGATATCGCCATTGCTGGCGACGAAGCTGGCGGCGTCATCACGGGCGGCACGCACGATTTTGTTGTCGCGCAGCGAAGAGGAAACGTCGGAGGTGGCGTCGGAGCTGGATTTGAGCGCGCCGACGACGGCGTCGGTGGTCACGATGAAGCTGGAGGCGTGGGCGTTGGCAGCTACGGCGAACAGGGCTGCAGCGCTCAGCAGGCGAAGACGGGACATGGGGGAGCTCCTTTGGATAAACCGATTGAGAGGTGGCGCAGTGTCTTGAGGATCAGACGCTGGTCATACCGTGGTCGCCACGTTCTGGTTGGATATTAGGCCGGGGTGGATGAATTCGAACAGCCCATATAGATGAAACGATATGTAGGAGCTGCCGAAGGCTGCGATCTTTTGATCTTCATCTTCATCTTCATCTTCATCTTCATCTTCATCTTCAAAAGCAAAAGCAAAAGATCGCAGCCTTCGGCAGCTCCTACAAAGTGTACCGCTGTATATTTATTTCAATAGAACTGTACTGGTTCGGTTTTTGAGACCCTGAAACGACAAAACCCGTCGTGGTTTCCCACGACGGGTCTTGTTTGTTCAATTCGGGTTGCTGGCGGTGGACCCTGCAGGTCAGAGCCAGCGACGCTAACTTAGCGCCAGAACGGCTTGCTCAGCTCTTCGTAGCGTTGTGCTTCGCTAATCCCGGCATCAGCCAGCAGACGCGAATCCAGACGAGCCAGTTGATGGCGGCTGGTAATGCGGCGCTGCCACAACATCAGGTTGGCAATAACGCGAAGAGGCATCGAAGCCTGGGTTTTTGCAGCGGTATCTTCGAAGAACAGTTCGGAACTGAGTGTACGTTCCATGGTTGACATCCTTCCGCTTGTGGCGGGATTAGGTAGTGGTTTAACTGATGCCAATGATCCTCCTGTTTGGCCAGTCCCTCTAGATACAGTTCACTTGTATTGTGAGGGATCAATTAACTGTTTATAGGCGGTGTACTGGTCGAAATTGAGGCAACTGTACCTGTCTGCGCCAATACGGTGCAATTTTGGCGATTCGGCTAGGAAGTGTAGGGAGATTCGGTAGGAAACGACCGGTACAGCAGTACAGTTTTTGACAGAAGGGGGTGTTGCAACCGCCAGCTGACGCAACTGTGTGTGCGTCAGCTGTATTTCGCTTCGATCAGACCGGCAGCATTCGCCCGGTTTCTTCCAGGTTAATGTGCCAGCTCAGGGCATCGCGCAGGATGTGCGGGGTGTGTCCACCGATTGCACAGGCCGCCGTGAAGTAGTTATTCAAGGCTTCGCGATAGTCCGGGTGCACACAATTGTCGATCACCACCCGTGCCCGCTCACGCGGCGCCAGGCCACGCAGGTCGGCCAGGCCGATCTCGGTCACCAGAATGTCGACGTCATGCTCGGTGTGGTCGACGTGACTGACCATCGGCACCACGCTGGAAATCGCGCCACCCTTGGCGATCGACTTGGTGACGAAGATCGACAGGTGCGCATTGCGCGCAAAGTCCCCTGAGCCGCCGATACCATTCATCATCCGCGTACCGCAGACGTGGGTGGAGTTGACGTTGCCATACAGGTCGAATTCCAGCGCCGTGTTGACGGCGATGATACCCAGGCGCCGAACCACTTCCGGGTGATTGGAAATCTCCTGAGGCCGCAGCACCAGTTTGTCCTTGTAATGCTCCAGGTTGCCGAACACATCGGCGTTGCGCCGGGCCGACAAGGTGATCGAACTGCCCGAAGCGAAGCTCAGCTTGCCGGCGTCGATCAGGTCGAACGTCGAGTCCTGCAACACTTCCGAATACATCGTCAGGTCTTCGAACGGCGAGTCGATCAAGCCGCACATCACCGAGTTGGCGATGGTGCCGATCCCGGCCTGCAGCGGCCCGAGTTTGTTGGTCATGCGCCCGGCCGCCACTTCCTGCTTGAAGAAGTCGATCAAGTGATTGGCGATGGCCTGGGTGTCGGCGTCCGGTGGCAGCACGGTGGACGGCGAGTCGGACTGGTTGGTGATCACGATCGCGACGATTTTTTCCGGCGGGATCGGGATGGCGGTGCTGCCAATCCGGTCATCGACTTTCACCAGTGGGATCGGCGTGCGGGTCGGGCGGTAAGTCGGGATATAGATGTCATGCAACCCTTCGAGGTTCGGGTTGTGCGCCATGTTGATCTCAACGATGACGTGCTTGGCGAAGATCGCGAAGCTGGCCGAGTTGCCCACCGACGTAGTCGGCACGATATGGCCCTGCTCGGTGATCGCCACGGCTTCAATCACCGCGATGTCCGGCAGCTTGAGCTGCTGGTTGCGCAGCATCTCCACGGTTTCCGAGAGGTGCTGGTCGATGAACATGACTTCGCCAGCGTTGATGGCTTTGCGCAGTGTGCTATCGACCTGGAACGGCATGCGTCGCGACAGCACGCCGGCTTCGGTCAACTGCTTGTCGAGGTCGTTGCCTAGGCTGGCGCCGGTCATCAAGGTGATTTTCAGCGGTGTGGTCTTGGCGCGTTCAGCCAGTGCGTGCGGTACAGCCTTGGCTTCGCCGGCGCGGGTGAAACCGCTCATGCCGACGGTCATGCCGTCCTCAATCAGAGCGGCAGCGTCAGCGGCGCTCATCACCTTATCCAACAACGAAGGCAAGCGAATACGATCACGGTACATGGATTATTATCTCGGGCAACGGAAGCAAGGTACGCAGTCTAGTGATTTGGAAAAAATCCGTCCCGCTACCATGGTCGAATGCCGAGCCCTGATTTAGAGCCTTTGGTCGGGTTTCACGGGGAATAAAAAAACCCCAGCCTACTAAAGGCTGAGGTTTTGGGTATTGCGCTGAAGCAGGTTTTACTCGACAGCTTTCACCATGTCTTCGATGACCTTCTTCGCGTCGCCGAAGACCATCATGGTTTTGTCGAGGTAGAACAGTTCGTTGTCCAGACCGGCATAGCCGCTGGCCATCGAGCGCTTGTTGACGATGATGGTCTTGGCCTTGAACGCTTCCAGAATCGGCATGCCGGCAATCGGCGATTTCGGATCGTTCTTGGCGGCCGGGTTGACCACGTCGTTGGCGCCGAGCACCAGCACCACGTCGGCCTGACCGAACTCGGAGTTGATGTCTTCCATCTCGAACACCTGGTCGTAAGGCACTTCGGCCTCGGCCAGCAAGACGTTCATGTGGCCAGGCATCCGGCCGGCCACCGGGTGGATCGCGTACTTCACGGTCACGCCGCGATGGGTCAGTTTCTCGGTCAGCTCTTTCAACGCGTGCTGCGCCCGTGCTACCGCCAGGCCGTAGCCCGGAACGATGATCACAGTGTCGGCGTTGGTCAGCAGGAAGGTGGCGTCGTCGGCCGAACCGGATTTCACCGGGCGAGCTTCTTTCGAGCCTGCCGGGCCTGCCGCATCCGCCGTGTTGCCGAAACCGCCGAGCAGCACATTAAAGAAGGAGCGGTTCATCGCCTTGCACATGATGTACGAAAGGATCGCACCGCTCGAACCCACCAGCGAACCGGCGATGATCAGCATCGAGTTGTTCAGCGAGAAGCCAATCCCCGCCGCTGCCCAGCCGGAGTAGCTGTTGAGCATCGACACAACCACCGGCATGTCCGCGCCGCCAATCGGGATGATGATCAGCACGCCCAGTACGAAGGCCAGCGCCAGCATCAGCGCGAAGGCATTGAGGTTGCCGGTCAGCATGAAGGTGAGGCCGAGTGCCAGTGTTGTCAGGCCCAGCACCAGGTTCAGCTTGTGCTGGCCGCCGAACTGTACTGGTGCGCCCTGAAACAGGCGGAACTTGTACTTGCCCGACAGCTTGCCAAACGCGATCACCGAACCGGAGAAGGTGATTGCACCGATGGCAGCGCCGAGGAACAGCTCCAGACGGTTGCCCGCCGGGATCGAGTCGCCCAGTTGTTTAACGATACCCAGGGATTGCGGCTCAACCACCGCGGCGATCGCAATGAATACCGCCGCCAGGCCGATCATGCTGTGCATGAAGGCGACCAGTTCGGGCATCTTGGTCATTTCTACGCGCTTGGCCATGATCGAACCGGCGGTGCCGCCGACCAGCAGGCCGACGATGACGTAACCGATGCCCGCAGTGGCGAGTTCAGCGCCCAGCTTATAAATGAGGCCGACAGTGGTGAGGATCGCCAAACCCATGCCGAGCATGCCGAACAGGTTGCCGCGACGCGACGTGGTCGGGTGCGACAGGCCTTTAAGGGCCTGGATAAAGCAGATGGACGCGATCAAGTAGAGCGTCGTTACGAGGTTCATGCTCATTACTTAGGCGCCTCTTCTTTTACGACTTTCGGGGCTTTTTTCTTGAACATCTCAAGCATTCTGCGGGTGACCAGGAAGCCACCAAACACGTTCACTGCCGCCAGCGCTACCGCCAGGGTGCCCATGGTTTTGCCCAGTGGCGTGACGGTCAACGCCGCCGCCAGCATGGCGCCGACGATGACGATTGCCGAGATGGCGTTGGTAACGGCCATCAACGGCGTGTGCAGCGCAGGTGTAACGTTCCAGACCACGTGGTAACCGACATAAATCGCCAGCACGAAGATGATCAGGTTGTAGATACCGGGGGAGATAAGCTCTTCCATCGTCTGAATCCCTGCTTAGGCGTTTTTGCGGATGACTTGGCCGTCGCGGCACATCAGGCACGCAGCGACAATGTCGTCTTCTAGGTTTACTTCGAACTGGCCTTCTTTGTTGAAGACCAGCTTCAGGAAGTCCAGCAGGTTGCGGGCGTAGAGCGCCGAGGCGTCTGCGGCGACTTCACCGGCCAGGTTGGTCGGGCCGCAAATGGTCACGCCATTGGCAACAACGACCTGATCGGCCACGGTCAGCGGGCAGTTGCCACCCTGGGCAGCGGCGAGGTCGATGACCACCGAGCCTGGCTTCATCTGCGCCACGGTGTCGGCGCTCAGCAGCGTCGGTGCCTTGCGGCCCGGAATCAGTGCGGTGGTGATGACAATGTCCGCCTGCTTGGCGCGTTCGTGCACGGCCAGGGCCTGACGCTGCATCCAGCTCGCGGGCATTGGTCGCGCGTAACCACCGACACCGACAGCGCATTCGCGCTCTTCATCGGTCTCATAAGGCACGTCGACGAACTTGGCGCCTAGGGATTCGATCTGCTCTTTAACAGCAGGACGCACGTCAGACGCTTCGATCACGGCACCCAGACGTTTCGCGGTAGCGATCGCCTGCAAACCCGCCACACCGGCGCCGAGAATCAGCACACGTGCCGCTTTCACGGTGCCCGCAGCGGTCATCAGCATCGGCATGAAGCGCGGATAGTGGTGAGCGGCGAGCAGCACGGATTTGTAACCGGCAATGTTCGCTTGGGAGGACAGCACATCCAGGCTCTGGGCGCGGGACGTGCGTGGCGCGGCTTCCAGCGCGAACGCGGTAATGCCGCACTCGGCCAGTTTGGCGATGGTTTCATTGTTGAAGGGGTTGAGCATGCCGACCACAACGGTGCCGCTTTTAATCAGCGTCAGCTCGCTGTCGCTGGGGGCAACCACCTTGAGAATCAGCTCGGCACCAAATGCGTCGTTGGCGCTGCCAATGGTTGCGCCTGCCGCTTCATAAGCACTGTCGACAACACTGGCTTTAACGCCTGCGCCGCTCTGGACAGTGACCTTATGACCTTGGCCGATCAGCTTCTTGATGGTTTCCGGGGTTGCAGCAACCCGCGTTTCACCCGTCTGGGTTTCGAGAGGAACACCAATGTGCACGTCAAATCTCCTGCGTGATCTTATTGATTAAACCCATGCACTACGGATGGTGCGGCTGGGGCGGCCGATCAGCACGATCCCGCCAAATCAGGGCGGGGCGCGGCATTTTGCAGGCGAACTTTGTGCCCTTCAAGGGATTATGACGGGTGACGGAAAATTAACTACAAGTCACCCCGTGACCGAATGTCGCAACTGGCCCGTTCAATCCCTTGCAGGCCGTGCCTTGTAAGGATTCTGGTCGAAATTCAAGAATTTACACATCGGCGCGGTGAATGAGCTGTCATCGCTCCGAAATAGCGGCTCAAGGCCACGTCTTCAGGCGCTTGTGGGACGTTTGTGCTGCTTGTCGGTACAGTCTATGAATATGCGACAAATACTTATATCTGTAGTGTTTTGGATTTGCTGACTACGAGGTCAGCTAAATGACGATAGCCTTTACCCTTCTAGGCTGTAGCTATGCGCCTGATTTACCAGCCAATCGCGGAATGCACGTAAAGACGCGGATTCGACCTTTCGCTCAGGAATCATCAGGTAATAAGCCTTAATGCTCGAGAGCACCTGGGGGTTGGCAATCACCAGGCGCTTCTCTGCCAATTCACGTTGAATCAGAAATGGCGGAATCAACGCGATCCCCATGTCGTGCATGGCCGCTTGGGCGAGCATGGAGAATAGCTCGTAACGCGGGCCTGTCATGTCTCGGGGAATATTCAGGTTTTGGGAGTTGAACCACTGGCGCCAGGCGTAGGGGCGGGTGGTTTGTTGAAGCAGGGGCAATTCTGCAATCTCGGCGGGCGTGAGGTTTGTCTTCTCGCCCAGTAGGGCGGGACTACAGACGGGCATCGGATTTTCTCCCATCAGCCTGTGGGATTCAGTACCCGACCAGTCGGCATCGCCAAAGTAGATCGCGGCATCGAACTCGGTATCGGCAAACAGGAACGGCCGGGTACGGTTGGTGAGATTGACCGTCACCTCCGGGTGCTTGTGTTGGAAATCCTTGAGCCGTGGCAGCAACCACTGGGTACCGAAGGTCGGCACCACCGCCAGTTCGATCACGTTGGCACCTTGCTGACCCATCACCGACAACGTGTCCCGCTCGACAGCATCGAGTTGGGTGGCCACCCGGCGGCTGTAGGAAAGTCCCGCCTCTGTCAGCTTCACCCCGCGCCGCGAGCGTCGGAACAGTTCGACGCTGAGGAACTCCTCAAGGCTGGCGATCTGTCGGCAAATCGCGCCTTGGGTGAGGGAAAGTTCCTGTGCGGCTTTGGTAAAGCTCTCGTGGCGCGCTGCCGCTTCGAAGCTGATCAGGGCGGTGGTGCTGGGGATTTTCCTGCGCATGTACGTGAACCTCACTAATACATCGCATTAATGACGTTTCGCGATGTTTCGGAGTGAGAAATTAGCACAACAGTATGCAAAATCCTCGTTTGCCGGAATGTCGTACCGGGCCTAGGATCAACCCACGTTATTTGACCCGATTCGAGAGGACTCACTCATGGGCGGTAAAGCTAGCTTCAACTGGATCGATCCCCTGCTGCTGGATCAACAGCTCACCGAAGAAGAACGCATGATCCGCGACACCGCCGAGCAGTTCGCTCAGCAGAAGCTCGCACCGCGTGTTCTGGAAGCTTTCCGTCATGAGAAGACCGATATCGCAATCTTCCGCGAGATGGGTGACGTGGGCCTGTTGGGCGCGACCATTCCTGAGGAATACGGTGGCAGTGGTCTGAACTACGTCAGCTACGGCCTGATCGCTCGTGAAGTCGAGCGTGTCGATTCCGGCTATCGCTCGATGATGAGCGTGCAGTCCTCGCTGGTCATGGTGCCGATCAATGAATTCGGCACCGAAGCGCAAAAGCAGAAATACCTGCCAAAACTGGCGTCCGGTGAATGGATCGGTTGCTTCGGTCTGACAGAGCCGAACCACGGTTCCGACCCGGGCGCGATGATTACTCGTGCACGCAAAGTGGAAGGCGGCTACAGCCTGACCGGCAGCAAGATGTGGATCACCAACAGCCCGATCGCCGATGTGTTCGTGGTTTGGGGCAAGGATGACGCCGGCGATATCCGTGGCTTCGTGCTGGAGAAGGGCTGGAAAGGCCTGAGTGCTCCGGCGATTCACGGTAAGGTCGGTCTGCGTGCGTCCATCACCGGTGAGATCGTCATGGACAACGTGTTTGTTCCTGAAGAAAACATCTTCCCGGATGTCCGTGGCCTGAAAGGTCCTTTTACCTGCCTCAACTCCGCGCGTTATGGCATCTCCTGGGGTGCGCTGGGCGCCGCCGAGTTCTGCTGGCACACCGCTCGCCAGTACACCCTGGATCGTCAGCAGTTCGGTCGCCCATTGGCCGCCACTCAGTTGATCCAGAAGAAACTGGCCGACATGCAGACCGAAATCACCCTGGCGCTGCAAGGCTGTCTGCGTCTGGGCCGTATGAAGGATGAAGGTACTGCGGCAGTTGAGATCACTTCGATGATGAAGCGTAACTCCTGCGGCAAATCTCTGGACATCGCGCGCATGGCCCGGGACATGCTGGGTGGCAATGGTATTTCCGACGAGTTCGGCGTCGCTCGCCATTTGGTCAACCTGGAAGTGGTGAACACCTATGAAGGTACCCACGACGTGCACGCGCTGATCCTGGGTCGCGCGCAGACCGGCATCCAGGCGTTCTATTAATAGGAGAACGGCCATGGGCGCGCTTTCGCATCTACGGGTACTGGATTTATCGCGGGTGCTGGCCGGGCCTTGGTCCGGGCAGATCCTGGCGGACCTTGGCGCTGAAGTGATCAAGGTCGAGCGCCCGGGCAATGGCGATGACACGCGCGCCTGGGGCCCTCCGTTCCTTAAAGACGCCTTTGGCGAGAACACCAGCGAGGCCGCTTATTACTTGTCGGCCAATCGCAACAAGCAATCGGTAACCATCGACTTCACTCGGCCTGAAGGGCAGAAGTTGGTGCGTGATCTGGCGGCGAAGTCGGACATCCTGATCGAGAACTTCAAGGTTGGTGGTCTGGCGGCTTATGGGTTGGACTATGAGTCGCTTAAGGCAATCAATCCGAATCTGATCTATTGCTCGATTACCGGGTTTGGCCAGACCGGGCCTTACGCCAAGCGCGCGGGTTATGACTTCATGATCCAGGGGTTGGGCGGCTTGATGAGCCTGACCGGCCGGCCTGAAGGTGATGAGGGTGCGGGGCCAGTGAAAGTCGGCGTGGCGCTAACGGATATTTTGACCGGGCTCTACTCGACGGTCGCGATTCTGGCGGCGCTGGCGCATCGGGATCACGACGGTGGTGGCCAGCACATTGATATGGCGTTGCTGGATGTGCAGGTCGCTTGCCTGGCTAACCAGGCGATGAACTACCTGACGACGGGCAATGCGCCTAAGCGGCTGGGGAATGCTCACCCGAACATCGTGCCTTATCAGGACTTTCCTACGGCCGATGGCGACTTCATCCTCACCGTGGGTAACGACGGGCAGTTCCGCAAGTTTGCCGAAGTGGCGGGTCAGCCGCAGTGGGCGGATGATCCGCGCTTTGCTACTAACAAGCTGCGGGTGGCCAATCGGGCGGTGCTGATTCCGTTGATTCGCCAGGCGACGGTGTTCAAGACTACCGCCGAGTGGGTGCTGGAGTTGGAGCAGGCGGGCGTACCGTGTGGGCCGATCAATGATCTGGCGCAGGTGTTTGCTGATCCGCAGGTTCAGGCGCGGGGGTTGGCGATTGAGTTGCCTCATGCGTTGGCGGGGATGGTGCCTCAGGTGGCGAGCCCGATTCGTTTGTCCGAGACGCCGGTGGAGTATCGCAATGCGCCTCCTTTATTAGGGGAGCATACGTTGGAGGTTCTGCAGCGGGTCTTGGGTCTGTCGGCGGGTGCCGTGGCTGCTTTCAAGGAGACAGGGGTGCTTTGAGGCGGTCTTCTATATAGAAGGAGTGGTTTTGCTCTTCTATATAGGAGGGCTGCGCCGGTGTTTTCCGGGTTTCTGCAAGTTATTGATAGAAAAGCCAAATCAGTGC
>NZ_JBAGKV010000047.1:0-31791 GCF_037049705.1 Janthinobacterium sp. LPB2021202312-11-4
GTATATAAATTACTCGCCCGCCGAAATTAATGGAAAGTCCTGTGACCACGTTGCTTGCAAGGTGATCTGGCGACACTCCATGCTTCAAGGCATATGCTATTGAGCTTTCAATCGACTTGAAAAGCTCAAGCGCGGTTCCTTCCCAAGTTCCACTTGGAATACGCCTTCCCTTCTTACTCTGTTTTTCTTCTTCGCTCACGCAGCCCCCTTCAGTGTTTCAAGTTCGTCGCAAGACTCAATGCGCGTTCGTCAGTGATAATGCCGTACACCGTTTGTGACGCCATTGTGTACTTTCTAATTAGGTCCTCATGGGTCATGCCATTCAGAAAATCGGCGTAAAGCGCTTCACACCTGAGTTTTTTCTTTAATGCTGTGCCGCGTGGCAGATAGATCATTCCACCCCCCATAACATCGCATACAGCAATAACGGCCGACCTTGCCAAGTGATGCGGCGAAGCATCGAGGTCCATCTCTCTATTAATAGAGTGCTCAATTATTTCGAGCATCTCGATCATGCTCTTAGGCAAAGGACTCACGTCTTTTTTTTGCCCAACCCTCTTTTCACTCTCATGCATTTCAATACCTCCAGCCAACCTTGCACCGACAGGAATCATTGAAACGCTTTTCGTTAGACTTTCGTATATCAGGGGGGTTTAAGGTTTTCGGCGCGGAACAAGAGTCCTGCCTATAGAGAGGAGGGTGCGAGTCAAACCGTGAGTATCATGACTTTTTGCATTGAGAGGCATAACCCTTGAGAGACGTGGTGCATTGTGCGCCCACAAAGGGCGTTAGACCCGCGTTAGAAACAACGAGGCCGGCATTTAGGTGCAAGGGTTGCCATGCCTTGATAGAATTCGCTTAGCGGCGTTTTGGGAGCGTTGGGATTTTGTCTGATCTTTCAGGCGGTGTTCATAGTCGTAAGGTGCAGTACGTATGAGGATTTTCTCCAGCGAAGTCGCTGCGCTTCGTCTTAGAACGGATGATATGGATGAGCCCCTAGAGAGCAAGGGAGCGTATAGCTCACGGGTCCGCTCTGTTTTCCCCAATCTCCCCCCGGAGGTCATTGGGCAGTGGTTTTATGAACATTCTGATTCGTTTGAAGCCAATTATTGGCTGGACTATGCGTCCGTATCTTTTTCTCTCGAACAGTTTTCGGTTTCTAAAATTATGCAGCCTTGCCTGAGTGAGAATCCTGTAGTCATACAGTATAGAGACCACTTTCAGAAAAATAACTCTAGCCGAAGAATGTCAAGGATTGCTGAATATATTGACCTGTATGGTACTTGGCCGGTGCCACCAATTTTACTCGCTAACCCTAAAGGCGAGATTTTAACTTCTTGGGGATTTAGATGTGACTCACCTTTTCATCTGCTGGAAGGGAGCCATAGATTTGCTGTTTTGTATGCTTTTGCTGAGATGAGAAAAATGTCTGGAATGCACGAAGTGTGGATTGCTACGCTAGGGTAGTGTTCGCTGGTCGTGCGATTTGAATTGAACAGTAAGTTAGTGAGGGTGGTATTTATGTTGGCAATTGAAAGAAGTGTGGAAGACTGCAATCAAAAGTGTTCATTTTGTTCTGAGCAAAAGGCTGCTGCGTTGTGGATGGGGGATATTGATATTTTCGTATGTTCTATTTGCGCCGTTGAGCTTCTCCCTCAGCTTATGGCTGATGCTATCGTTGGGGGTACTACCATTCGAGCGTTACAGACCTCAAAAGAAACTCCGCACTCCATTAAAAGGGAAGGGCGGATTATGGAACGTTTTCACAGTGCTTTTAGTGGGGCGCTGATTCGTAAGATTCGTATCGAATCCGGTAGTCGAGATGAATCCGAGAAGTAGGTAAATATTTAGGGGCAGGTTAATTGCTGGCATCCTTTTCGATGCCAGTTTGCAAACTGTCATCCGTGTTTCGAGTGAAGGTAATCTGGTTAAGGTTAGGGTCGTACAACTGTCCGCAGCGCTGAATTATCGGGGGTAATGGTCCTGTGTACATACCAGTTTTTAAGCTATAGCGTGCCTGCCGTCCCGGTATTGATGGTGAAACGATAGTTAAATAGCCGGCCCAATTCAGCCATTTGAGATAGTTTTTTGCTGTGGCGACGCCTGTCGTCGCCGCTGTACTGGCGTACATCGCAAGTTCGGTCGCGTTGACTTCGTCCAGCATCCTGAGCGTGCGCCACATGGCTTCAGTGCCGCGACCTTGTCGACTCGGGGTGCCGTCCAGTCGAAGCTGTGGAGCCTCGGTGCCCACGTCACGAACTAACTGGAATTCCGCTCGATCCCCAACACCATCGCCGCGCTCCAGATAGCCGGCTTTCCTCAAGCTTTTTATGTACGTCTGAACGGTTTCATCGTTGAGGTCAGTACGCCGACTGATGGTGTAACAACTAATCCCCTCAGGATGCTTTCTAATCATTTCCCACATACGCTGACGATTGCTTTTACCGTCCTGAATGACCATGTGCGCGGGCTTCCGGCCACTGCCCATCAGAGTGTTCTCCGCAATGGTGCCTCGCCGGTGAACCAGCCACGGTCTCCCCACTGAGCACTATCAACAGAGTCCCAGCCGAACGCTTGGGCTTCGGATTGAAGGCGGTAAAGATTTACCACCACTCGACGTAAGCAGCCACGCACGGCTTTTCGTAGGTCTTCAAGAAGGTCGTCATGAATCTGGAGATGCGGATAGCAGGCGGCTGACAACGTTCGCAGATCTTCCTGTGTGGCAGGTTGTGCTGGCACCCACTCCAATACCCTATTATGTAGGCGCTCAAGCTTGGCTAGGCTGAACGGCACACGCTCTTCTCCGATCAAAACAATGGTCCCGTGGCTGGCGTTATAGATGTCAGTCAGAACGTTGGCCGCTGCCTTTTCTAGAAGGTACTGTGCATCGTCGACGATAAGAGGGCGCCCGCTCCGTGACAATTGATCTGCGATTTGATCAACCATCTCCGACATGGTGCGACTGGGCACTATCGTCATCTCCCGCAAAACGGCGGCGAGAAAGGCCTTCTTTGTCCAAGTGTCCCGGCATTCGACGTAATAGGCGCGATAGATGTTCGCCGCGAATGTTGCTCCCACGGTTTTGCCTAACCCGCTAGCACCGTACATCACCACTAATCCGGGTAAGTTGGATGGTCGTGCCATAGCACGCTCAACTGCGCTGGCCAGCAAGCCGACGTTTGTCAGGGGGACTATCTTCGGTGCGCTCATTCCGTGCTTCTCCATGTTGTTTTCGTGCTATCGGCCATCAGCGTTGGCAATGGCCCTACGAGTTGGTGTGCTCATACATCCGCTTGATGGCGGTGAAGTCGAGATGGCGCGGGTATCGCTCATGCCATAAACCTTCTTCTCCGTTAAGAATCTCCCCGCCTTGGAAGCGTCTGTTGAGTGCTTCCCACAGTCGATACCTACCTATCGGGTCGCTGGGTAATTCGAATCTGTTGGTTTTGGGAGCCGTAAGGCTTGCGGCAAAGCGCTGAGCGTCGGCCAGTTGCTCGGCACTGAGGTCGGCGGACGGGGCGGGTGAGGTTGTGACCATTTCTACGCGGCTGCCGGTCAGAGTTTCCAGCTTGTCCACGGCGCGTTTCATCTGGCCTTTCTCACGTTTGTCGTAGGCCTTTTCAATCATGGATTTCGGAATGTAATCGCTGGCGTTGTCGTCGAGGATTGCTTCGCCGATCAACTCCCCGTTCAACGTGCGGACCCACACGCGGGATGAATCGCGCACGTCGTATGCCAGGCGGATTTGCTCGCCCTGAAAGTTGCGCAAAGCGTCCAGGAAATAGGTTTCGCCGGCCCAAGTAACTTCACCGCGACGTGTCGGGCGGATAACTTGCGGGCGTGTCAGGTCATTCAACAACTCGGCGGGTGCCACAATCGGCCCCCAGCCAGCGGCAATGGCTGCGCTCCAGGCCTCATTTGGGCTCATGTGACGAATCTTGCCGGTCAGCGGATCGCGGAGTTTGGCGAGCCCCCGGTGCGGGCTATTGTTGTAGGTTTCAATCTCATATTCGACACCGGCCATGAACTCGGCAAAGGTCGGAATCAAACGGGTGCGGCCGGTTTCGCGCAGCTCTTTGCGGCCGATCCGATGTACTTTGGTGCCAGCATGCTTGTCCATGTCGGCGCCGATATAGCTGGTTAGTTTCTTGGCCGCGTTGACCCAAATCGTTTGATGGGAGCGCTCGATAAGACCGCGTGCCTGGCTGTTATAGGGCAATGCGTGGGTCATGGTGCCGCCGAGACGGTCGACCACTTCACGGACGGTGTCGTTATGAAAGCCTGAGCCATTGTCGACGTAGAACATGGCGAACATGCCGTGCTGCATGGCGTCACGCAGGGCGTCCATCACGCCGATGGTTGACTCGGCCTCACCGATGGAAATGCCCAGTGCCTTCCGCGTTGCGACGTCAAGGACGGTGGTTACTTCCGGGCGGTAAGGCTTGCCGGTGCGCGGGTTCAATACCTCGGCGTCGAACTTGTGGCCGTCGGCGGTAAGCACGTCGCATGGGAGCAGGTTTTTTGTGGTCCGGCGCTTGAAGGGTTGTAGGGCCTTCAGCTCCTGCGGGGAGCGACGGCCGCGCTCACGGGCCTCGGCGCTCAACTTATTAAGGAAGCGGCGGACGACATGAATACTCGGGCGCTCGGCTGGATGCTTGAGGGCAAACTCGGCATAAGCAGCTTCGACGCTGGGCTTCGTCGGGCGCTGATAGCAAGTTAGGAATGCCGCTGACCATATTGGCAGACTCAAGTCTTTCTGGCGGTGCGCTGGAGCCAAGCCGATTTCACCCTTTTTACGATAGTCGGCCAGCCAGCGTTTTAGCGTGCGCTCGCTCAAAGACCGCTCGCCGGATTTACGATTGTTCGCCCGTTCCACGAGACCAGTCAGGTATGTGCTGAGTTGGTCGGCTTTCGCCAGACTTACTAGAGTCTCGATGGCGCGTTGCTGACTGATGGTGTGATTCAATCGCTCGATCTCGCGCACAAAAGCTAGGCGAGCCGTCATTACAGAGCGTTGACCTTCGTTTAAGCGTGACGGACAAACAGTGTCACGCTCTAATAAAATTTGGGAGGTATTGGCACACGGTGACGTTTGCAGCGTTGCGACTGATTGGGCAATTAGCGCTGTTTGGGTATCGACCGGTAATTGAACGAATGGAAATTCATGTGCTTTTGACCCTTGCCTAAGTTGGCTTTTCCAACCCGCACGCGATGCAGTTTTCCTAACGCCCTGAGTCGTTTTTGGCATGCCAGTTAAACCGGCGAGCTCTTTGGCGGTGTACCAGCTTTGCATCAGCAGACCTCCTGCTTCGTTACCGGACGACAGGCCCTGGTGCCATTGGCACCAGAGCCTGTAGCTATCGCTATGCTGCTTGGCGAGCGGCCTGGTATAGAGAGTCAGCATCTTCAACGAGTAGCTGTAGAGCACGCGAAACCTTCGCGATGTCCCGAGCCCCAGTGTCATCTGCATTGCAAACGCTCAATACAGAAAGCAGGTCTTTAACGGCACCTAGACGCCAGTCAGCGGCGTCCATCAGATCCCGTCGAGTTGCACTGTCATTGAGGTAAAGGACTGGGTTTGAAGAGCCTTGTGAGTTGGAGTCGAGAGGCTTGAAGTTAGCCATGGGTCACCTCCGCAACATCGTGGCTTGATTCAAGAGCACGGGCCTTTTCCATAGCGGCGTTGTAGCGACCAAGGCGTACGGAAAGTGATGAGTCTGCTCGTAGAGCGGAGAGAGCCATAGCTCTGAGGGCTGCTGCGCGGCTAAGAGCGGACGGATTGCGGGTATGTTGCATCATGGGGTGTTGCTCCAACTTAATATGTGGAGCTGTCACCAATCGCCGTCAAACGATTTAGGGTGGCAGCTGTGCGCGGGTTGACGGACCGGGAAAGTTGGCACCCAGCGCACCCGAAGGTGCCCCACGCACAGCCGCCATAACACGAAACGGCAGGCACAAAAAAAGCGCCTGCTGTCGAATGGTGGGCGCTTATGCGCCAACTTGCTCGGGCCGTCAAACCCGGTCGCTGATATGCAGCGACATGTGGACATTAGCGGTTTCCCATGTGATCGGCAAGAGCTAACGTTTCGTAGGGGATAGAAAGGTGGCGGGGGAAATGCGTTGCATCTGTTTCTTTTTGCATCCGTTTTAAATCACCTGACCATTAACACGAAAGTAAAAATAAACCTTTATAAAACAATGGTTTGATATCAAAACGAAACGATGGAAACAGAAAAGGTGCTCGCATCCTTTTCGTCCGCTAGAAAAAGAACCAGTTTGATGGTCAGGAAGTGAGTCAAGAGGCCTTGTTCTCGGGCTCTTTAATGATTATTAGATGAAGAGCAACGTATGCCAAAGAATCTGCAAAAGGGTGCGATACCACTCTAAATGTCGTCTTTTTTGCTTAGCGCGTCTTTGGCACTGATTCAGGGTTGAGTTGATAAGAGGTGCAGGCCGGAAACCCTTGATCTACATGGCTTAGCTCGTTTTGTCTCGGATAATCCCGCTTCTTCCCGCCGGCTTCCTCACCAGTGCCAAACCTGCCACCTCCCCACAAATCGCCTCTGACCAGATGATTTCCTCGTGATCTCGCTGGTAGTTTTTGGTCATGCCCTCGCTCGCATGGCCCGCGATTTTCTGCCCATCCTTTCCGGCTTTCTTGTACAGATGAAGCGACAGTGCTCGCACTTCGTGAAAGCCCGGCATCTCTTCTTCCTTCCATCCCTTGTAGCATTCAGCTGCCTCCCGGGCTTCCTTGAACGCTCGAGTCAAATACCTCTCTTCAACCTTCGTCCAGTGGTCCTTGGTCTGTGCCTGTTTCTGTTTCAGCCGCTCTGGCTTGCGATGCACCAGGTACGGCGAAACAACATCGTCACGGCATCGGCTGATGACTGCCTGGAGTTCCGGTGTCACCCGAAAGCGAATCCACGCCGCATCGCTGGCCTTGGCCGTCTTCTTCTGCACGACATACAAGAACCCCTCCCGAGCCCCGTCGAATCTCATATCTAGGATGTCGGTGCGGCGCTGCGCGGTGATCAGGGCCAGATCGATTGCATTCTGCAGCCAGGCGGGCGACATCTCCCTGATGGCTTTCAGGCCATCGACGGTGTGGCGCTTCCTTTGTTTCTTCTCGATGCGGTTGATAGTGCTGGCTGCCGGGTTGTCCGGACACAGGCCTTTCTGTCAGTTGTCGGTACCCGTTCCCACAGGGTTGCGGAAATGAGCTAAGAGATGCGGAAACGATTCAGTATGTGAGATTTGGTGAAGACCCGCTACTCAGTAGACCTGAATTTTACGTAGGAACGTGATGTTCCACGCGATCTCAGGCAGATGCGCCAATCCAAATCGTGTTTACACAGCCTCGGCCGGTTCCTGCCTGTCGTCATTGGCTGAAAGTACTCCGACGTTCATGTGATGGGCGCGTCTGCGTCGCGCTGATTTTTTTGCATCAGATGCCTCCGTAACAGAACAGCAAAATAGACTCGGCTGAGCATGACGCGTGTTCGTGAAGTCAGCGAAAGCAGCGCAAATGTTGGAGAACGCCTGGAGAGGTCCAGCGAGGGGCTTCGACTGCTCGGACAGAGTCTGTCCGACACCGTGGGTAAATTCAGTGACTGACGCAATGACGGCTGCCGATTGCCCTCACTCCCGCCGCTCAGCCACCAACAACAACGACTGCGGCACAGGGCTTTGCGGGTGCTGCGGCTCTTGCAGGCCAGCCAGCTGAAAACCGGCCATGTCCAGCGCATTGATCCAACTGGACAAGGTGCGCAAGTACCACGGCATCGGTTGCCACTGCCCCTTGAACCCGGCGAAGGTCTCTTCGCGCCAACCGTCCTGATAGTCGCCCGCTGCGGCGACCCACGGATGCAGCGTCTGGATCACCAGCGCACCGCCAGGGGCGAGCAGGCCGTTCAGGGTGGCGAGCAGCGGGATGATGTCCTGGTGCAGCAGGGCGAAGTTGGCGCAGATCAGGTCGTAGTCGCTACCGATGTCCACCGTCTGCTCGACTAACTCGTCATAGCTCCCCACATGCACCTGCAACGAGCCCGCCGCCCGTGCTGCCTCGACCAGCGTCGCATCGCCGTCCACACCCACTGCCGTGATGCCCCGTTCAGTCAGCGCCCGCAACAGCCAGCCCTCGCCGCAGCCCAAGTCGAGCACAAGCCCGGGCTGGCGGCTCAGCACTGCCAGAAGGATTGCCTGGTCAGTGACTTTGAGGCGGCTTTCGATGGCACCGGTGCGGATGGCTTCAATCCAGGATCGGGCGTTGTGGTGCCAGCTCTGGAGGAGGGTGGATTCGGGAGTGGGCATGTCGGCGGCCAGCGTTGTGAGTTGGATAAAGGATAGGCCAAGTGCCTGCCGCCCGCGTGGGGCAATGAGCTTGTCCGGATAACTTGATTGATATCAACCGCAAACTTCAGGCGGCTCTGTACGCTGGGGAAAACCGACAGTTAACAGCGCGAGGAGGTTGCGCAAATCGCTGGCATTCAGGCAGCCAAACGCATGAGCGAATGGAGTGCGCCCTGTCATCCGTGTTCAGTTGTATTGAGAGCGAGAATCCCATGCTCTATCCGCTGTTTCTGACACTGCATTTGTTTGCCGCCCTGATCTTTATCGGCACGGTGTTCTTCGAAGTGCTGTTCCTGGAAAGCATCCGCAAACAGTTGCCGGTCAAGGTCATGTTGCTGGTCGAGCAGGGCATCGGTCGACGTGCCCGCACCCTGATTCCATGGGTGCTGCTGGTGTTGTTCGGCGCCGGGCTGGGGATGGTCTGGCTGCGCTATTTACCGGTTCTTGCAACGCCGTTGACCTCATCGTTCGGCACTTTGCTGATGTTGAAGATCGTGGTTGCCGTCAGCGTTCTCCTGCATTTCCTGGTTGCCATGTTTCTGTTCAAAAGTGACCGGATGAGTGCTCGCTACCTGCATTTCATCCATGGCAGCCTGTTCTGCCACATGATCGTCATCGTGCTGCTGGCCAAGGGCATGTTTTATCTGACGTGGTGATCGGGGCGCAACGAGCACTTTGGCCATGCTTGATGCAAATCAAGGAGCATTGCGCGCCAGCCCCCGACACTGGTGGTCCGCAGCCAGTCTCGGAGACCCGTCATGCTCAATCTATTTCACCACCCCGGCGAGCTGAACGCTCGGTGCGATCAAGGCGTGCTCGACCCCAACTGCCATGTCGAGACTGATAAGTTCCATGACGGCATCGGTTCTCTGGATCTGCTTCGGGCCTTGCGCAGCAGTCGCCAGAGGCGCCGTCCGTTGTCCCTGAACGTGCAACTGCCTTCCAGCCTGGGGCCGGCCTTGTGTTCCCCTCGCGATATTTCATGCGGGCACAGTGGGGTCGAGCGCTATCTGCAGCGTCTGCAACATGAAATTGACCTGGTCGGTTGTCACCTGGGAACGGGGCAGCGGGTCGAGCAGTTTCATCTGGGGGGCGGAACACCCGCCATCGCCCACCTGAGACGGCTGATGAGTCACCTGCGTGGCCGATTCAACTTTCTCGGCCATGAGTGCGGTGAGTACAGCGTTGAGGTCGACCTTCACCACACCGATTGGTCGACCATGGGCGTGCTGCGCGAACTGGGGTTCAACCATGTCAGCATCGGCGTTCCGGACATCGGTGCCGACAGTGAGATGTCGGTGGACTGCTACCAGAACCCGGCCCCCATCCATTCGCTGATCGATGCCGCCCGGACCTTTGGTTATCGCTCCATCAATGTCGATCTGGGGTATGGCCATGCCTGGCAGACGCCGGAAAGTTTCGCGCTGAAATTGGCCACCCTCATCGAACTGGAGCCAGACCGGTTGCTGGTGTTTGATTATGCCCGGCCACCCCAACGCTATCGGTCGATGGCCGCCGACCCCCGCAGGGCGTTTTCCAGCGAGGACGATAAAGGCGCGATGCGCCAGAACTGCTTTGAACAGTTGCTCGGCGCCGGTTATCAGTACATCGGCCTGGGGCAGTTTGTCCGGCCCGACGACGATTTGGCGATTGCTCAGGAACGCGGCCGACTGCGGCGCAATTGTGAGGGGTTTACCCGTTACGGGTATTGCGACCAGATCGGCTTCGGCTTGGGCGCGATCAGTCAGATCGACGATTTGTATGCGCAAAACACCAACGAACTGGAGCGCTATCAGCAATACCTGGACATGGACCAATTGCCGACAAGTCGCGGCTGGCGCTGCGAGGCCGGGGATCAGGTCAGGCACCTGGTGATGGAGCGCCTGGCGTGTGATCTGGAACTGGATATCCAGGCCATCGAGACACGTTATGGACTGGTTTTTCGCCAGTACTTTTATGCCGCCTGGCCTGTGTTGGAGCAATTGACCCGTGACGGGTTGATTGAACTGTCGGACCGTTTCATCAGTATTCTTCCGGCCGGTCGGCCGCACGTAGATGCCATCTGCAACGTGTTTGAAAAGGATTCGGGCGGTGCGGGGCACGAACCCCCTTGTGAGTGGATGGATCATGACGACTTCATTTGATTTCAATCGCGCCCTGGTCGAAAAGTACGACCGTCCCGGCCCGCGCTATACCTCTTACCCGACCGCGCCGCAGTTTCATCAGGCGTTCGCCGTCGATGACTATCAGCGTGCTGCCTCTGACAGCAATCAGGCGCTGACGCCCAAAGCGCTGTCGGTGTACATCCACATCCCGTTCTGCAAGAGCCTTTGTTACTACTGCGCCTGCAACAAAATCATCACTCAGAAAACCCACCGCGCCGTCGAATACCTGACGTACCTCAAGCGTGAAATCGCCATGCAAGCGGCCTTGTTCGACAGCACGCGCAAGCTGACGCAACTGCACCTGGGCGGTGGCACCCCGACCTATTTGACCAGCGAACAGTTGGCGGACCTGATGGATTGTCTGCACCAGGCCTTCGACATGGACGACAGCGATGACCATGAGTTTTCCATCGAGGTCGATCCGCGCACCATCAGCACCGAACAGATCCAGTCGCTGCGCCAGTTGGGCTTCAATCGTCTGAGTTTTGGCGTGCAGGACTTCGACCCCGACGTGCAGGCAGCGGTTAATCGCCAGCAAAGTGAAGAGCAGATTTATGCATTGGTCGCCGCAGCGCGTCGGGCGCAATTCAAGTCGATCAGCGTCGATCTGATTTACGGCTTGCCCCTGCAAACGGTGCAGAGTTTCGATGTCACCCTCGGCAAAATCATCGCGTTGCGTCCGGATCGAATTGCCGCCTACAGCTATGCCCATTTGCCGGAGCTGGTGCGCGCGCAACGCTTGATTCGCCGCGAGGACATGCCACCACCGGAGCGCAAGCTGGAGTTGCTGGAGCTGACCATCCGCCGTCTGACCGAGGCCGGTTATGTCTATATCGGCATGGATCACTTTGCCTTGCCGGACGATGAACTGGCACTGGCCCGCACCCACGGCACTCTGCAACGCAATTTCCAGGGGTACTCGACCCATGCCGACTGCGATCTGATCGGTCTGGGGGTGTCGTCGATCGGCAAGGTCGGCGACAGCTACAGCCAGAGCGTCAAGGAGCTTTCGCAGTACTACGCGCGCATCGATCAAGGCTTGTTGCCGGTGCATCGCGGTTACCGCTTGAACGCCGATGACCTGCTGCGCCGTGACGTGATCAGCGACCTGATGTGTCATGGCCGGATCGATTTCGGCAAGTTCGAGGCGGGGCATGGCATTTGTTTCACCGACTATTTCGCCGATGCGCTGGGGCAATTGGACGAGCATGTGCGTGACGGACTGCTGGAGATTCACCGTGACCAATTGCTGCTGTTGCCCCAGGGGCATTTGATGATGCGCAGCGTCGCGATGGCGTTCGATGCCTACCTGGGGGGCGCGCAGAAAGGCCAGTTTTCCCGCACTGTTTGAGGCTTCGGGACGCTCCGGCACAAGGATTTTAGCGAGTTGATTTCAATCAAGGGCAGGGCGCGCAACGCTCCCTAACATGAGCGCAAGACCCCTTGAAATCAGCGAACTCATGACCATCCATCCGCCAGCAATACATGGCAACCGGCACGCCAGGAGCGTCGGACTGGTGATGTTATTGCTGCTGATCGCCATGTTCGCGGCGGTGCAGGCCAAGTCCTACGGTGATATTGAGCAGCAGCGTATCGACAAGACGTTTCCCGCCACTGATACGGTTTCCGCGCCCGAAGGCCGCTACAAAGTGCGCACGCTGTCCGCTGCCGGCAAGGTCATCGGTTATGTGTTCCAGAGCCTGGACGTGGTGGATATTCCGGCCTATTCGGGTAAACCGATCAATACCCAAGTGATCCTCGACACCGCCGGTGTGATTCAGGACGCCTATGTGCTGGAGCACCACGAACCGATTCTGCTGATCGGTATTCCCGAAGAAAAACTTCACGGGTTCACCGGCAAATACAAAGGCATCAAGGTCAGTCAGCGGGTGGTGGTCGGCCATTCCAGCGATTCGAGTGCGGTGACCGTGGATGCCATCGCCGGCGCCACGGTCACCGCCATGGTGGTCAACGAGGTGATCATGCGTGCCGCCCATGAGGTGGCCGTATCGCTCAAGCTGATTGCGGACCGGGGCGGGGTGGTGAACAGGCCGGCCATCGTGCGCCCGGACTTTTTCGAGCCCGCGACGTGGGAACAACTGACCGGCAACGGTGCGATCCGTCGCTTGAACCTGACCCGTGGACAGGTGGATGCCGCGTTCAAGGGTACCGAAGCCGAAGGCGTCGACAGCGCCGGCCCGGATCAAGTCGATGAGACCTTTATCGAGCTGTACACCGCCGACCTGAACCCACCGACCATCGGTCGCGCGCTGTTGGGCGACAATCAATATCGCCTCCTGATGCAGGATCTCAAACCCGGCGAGCAGGCCATCGCGGTACTGGGGCGCGGGTTGTTTTCCTATAAGGGCTCGGGTTATGTGCGCGGCGGGATTTTCGATCGGGTGCAATTGCGCCAGTTCGGCAATGTCATCAGTTTTCGCGACATGGACCACCAGCGGCTCTCCGATGTGTTTGCCCAGGGCATGCCCGAATTCAATGAAATGTCGGTGTTCATTGTTCGCCAATCGGCGGGTTTTGATCCGGGGTCGCCCTGGTCCCTGGAGTTGCTGGTGCGGCGTCAGACCGGACCGGTCAGCGGCACATTCAGCAGCTTCGAACTGCCTTATCAATTGCCCGAGCAATACCTTGAGCGACCGGCCCCCACGCCGCAAGAACTGGCCGCTATCGAGGAAGCCGGCCGGCCGATGTGGTTGACCCTCTGGTATCAAAAACACTTTCAGATCGGCGTACTCGCAACGGCGTTGCTGCTGCTGACGGCGATCCTGTTCCTGCAAGACAAGTTCACCCGCCGGCCGCATTTTCTGCACTGGCTGCGGCGCGGTTACCTGATCTTTACCGTGGTGTTCCTCGGCTGGTACGCCTTGGGGCAGCTGTCGGTGGTCAACGTCCTGACCTTTGTCCACGCGCTGTTCGAGCACTTTCGCTGGGAGCTGTTTCTCACCGATCCGCTGATCTTTCTGCTCTGGGTCTTTACCGCTGCGAGCATTCTGCTATGGGGTCGCGGTGTGTTCTGCGGCTGGCTGTGCCCGTTTGGCGCCTTGCAAGAGTTGATCAACGAAGCCTCACGCAAGTTGAAAATTCCCCAGTACGAATTGCCGTTCGCGGTGCATGAGCGGCTGTGGGCGATCAAGTACATCATTTTGCTGCTGCTGTTTGGCATCTCCCTGGAGTCGATGTCCAGCGCCGAACTGTTCGCCGAAGTGGAACCGTTCAAGACCGCTGTCACCCTCAGGTTCGACCGCCAGTGGTGGTTTGTGCTGTACGCAGTGGCGTTGCTGGTCATCAACCTGTTCACGCGCAAGGTCTATTGCCGCTACATCTGCCCGTTGGGCGCGGCGTTGGCGATACCGAGCCAATTTCGTCTGTTCGACTGGCTCAAGCGCCGCAAGGAATGCGGCAGCCCCTGCCAGTTGTGCGCCAAAGAATGCGAAATCCAGGCGATTCACCCGGATGGCCGGATCAATGCCAACGAGTGCCACTACTGCCTCGATTGCCAGATGACCTACCACAACGACGACAAATGCCCGCCGCTGATCAATAAGCGCAAGAAGCGCGGCAAACCGGCGCCTGTGGCTGTGCAACTGATACCGCTCGTGGAAGTGACGGCGCCTGAATGAGGCTCGCGAGCACATGTGCGCAGTGACCGTTTTATCCCTTCAAGGAGTACGCAACATGACTGACACAGGATCAAAAAAAACCGGGCAGGAAGAAGAACAGTCGGGGCTCAGCCGTCGCGGTTTCCTCGGCAGCAGCGCCGTGACCGGTGCCGTGCTGGCGGGTGCCACGGCCCTCGGCGGCACGGTGTTCAGCCGTGAGTCATGGGCGGCGGCGGTCAAGGATGCGCAAGCGAAAATCCATGTCGGCCCCGGCGAGCTCGACGAGTACTACGGCTTCTGGAGCGGCGGCCATCAGGGCGAAGTGCGGATCATGGGTATCCCGTCGATGCGCGAGCTGTTGCGTATTCCGGTGTTCAACGTCGACTCGGCCACCGGTTGGGGGCTGACCAACGAAAGCAAACGCATCCTTGGCGACAGTGGCCGGTTCCAGAACGGCGATTGCCATCACCCGCACATCTCCATGACGGACGGCAAGTACGACGGCAAATACCTGTTTATCAACGACAAGGCTAACTCCCGTGTCGCGCGCATCCGTCTGGACATCATGAAGTGCGACAAGATGCTCACCGTGCCGAACGTGCAAGCGATCCACGGTCTGCGCCTGCAAAAAGTGCCCTACACCAAGTACGTGTTCGCCAATGCCGAGTTCATCATTCCGCACCCCAATGACGGCCATACGTTCGACCTGCAAGACAAGAACAGCTTCACCATGTTCAACGCCATCGACGCCGAGAAAATGGAAATGGCCTTCCAGGTCATCGTCGACGGCAACCTGGACAACTCCGACGCGGACTACACCGGCAAGTACGCCGCTTCCACCTGCTACAACTCGGAGAAAGCCTTCGACCTGGGCGGCATGATGCGCAACGAGCGCGACTGGGTGGTGGTGTTCAACATTCCGCGTATCGAGGCCGCGATCAAGGCTGGCAAGTTCATCCACCTGGACGGCTCGAAAGTACCGGTGGTCGACGGTCGCAAAACCGATGGCAAAGACTCCGAATTCACTCGCTACATTCCGGTGCCGAAGAACCCCCACGGCCTCAACACTTCATCCGACGGCAAGTACTTCATTGCCAACGGCAAGCTGTCGCCGACGGTGTCGATGATTGCCATCGACCGACTGGACGACCTGTTTGCCGACAAATTCAAGGACCCGCGCGAGGTCATCATCGCCGAACCTGAGTTGGGCCTGGGCCCGTTGCACACCACGTTCGACGGTCGCGGCAACGCCTACACCACGTTGTTCATCGACAGTCAGGTGGTGAAGTGGAACATGGAAGAAGCGATTCGCGCCTATAAGGGCGAGAAGGTCAATTACATCAAGCAGAAGCTCGACGTGCATTACCAGCCCGGCCATAACCATGCCTCACTGACCGAAACCAGTGAAGCGGATGGCAAGTGGCTGGTGGTGTTGTGCAAGTTCTCCAAGGACCGCTTCCTGCCGACCGGGCCGCTGCACCCGGAAAACGACCAGTTGATCGATATTTCCGGCGACGAAATGAAGCTGGTGCACGACGGCCCGGCGTTCGCCGAACCCCACGACTGCATCATGGCCCGTCGCGACCAGATCAAAACCAAGAAAATCTGGGATCGCAACGACCCGTTTTTCGCCGAAACCGTGGCGATAGCGGCGAAGGACGGCATCAAGCTGGAGACCGACAACAAGGTCATCCGTGACGGCCGGAAGGTGCGGGTGTACATGACGTCGATGGCTCCGGCCTACGGTCTCTCTGAGTTCACCGTCAAACTGGGCGACGAGGTCACCGTGACCATCACCAACATCGACCAGATTGAAGATGTGACCCACGGCTTCGTCATGACCAACCACGGCGCGAGCATGGAGATCAGCCCGCAGCAAACCTCGTCCATCACCTTCACCGCCGACAAGCCCGGCCTGCATTGGTACTACTGCAGCTGGTTCTGCCATGCGTTGCACATGGAAATGGTCGGGCGCATGAAGGTCGAGCCGGCCTGACGGTTGCCAATCGACAGGAGCGGGCGCATGGCCGACAGCAAAACAAACCCGGTGCGAGCCTCGCGGATGCAGTCCGTTGTGCTGACATTCCTGTTGATGTCAGGTGGCGCAGCGGCGGCGGTGCAGCCGATCACCGCGTTGCCGTTGCAGGTTGACGCTGAACAACGCTGGCATTTGCCGGCGGGCGAGTACCGTGGTTCGTTCAGCGTCGATCAACCGATGCAGATTGTGTGTGAGCCTGGCGCGGTGTTTCAGGCTCAAGGGCAGGGCAACGGGGTGATCGTCAGTGCCCCGGATGTCCGGATCGAGGGCTGCACGTTCCTGGACTGGGGGCACGATCTCACCGCCATGAATGCGGCGGTGTTCCTCCAGCCAAAGGCCCGTGGCGCGGTGATCAAAAACAATCGCATGCAAGGCCAGGGTTTCGGTATCTGGGTCGACGGCACGCAGGATGCGAGCCTGATCGACAACCGCATTCAGGGCGACCCGACGCTGCGCTCCCAGGACCGTGGCAACGGTATTCATCTGTATGCGGTGCATGGCGCCAGGGTCATTGGCAACCAGGTGCGCGACACCCGCGATGGCATCTACATCGACACCTCCAACGGCAACCTGCTGCAGGACAACACCCTGGAGGACCTGCGTTACGGCGTGCATTACATGTTCGCCAACGACAACCGCTTGATCGGCAACACCACCCGCCGTACTCGCACCGGCTACGCCTTGATGCAAAGCCGCCAGCTCACGGTGATCGGCAACCGCTCCGAACAGGATCAGAACTACGGCATCCTGATGAACTACATCACCTACTCAACCTTGCGCGACAACTTCGTCACCGACGTGCGCGACGGCTCGACCGGCGACAGCATGATCAGCGGCGCCGAGGGCAAGGCGCTGTTCATCTACAACTCGCTGTTCAACCGCATCGAACACAACCACTTCGAACACAGCGCGGTGGGCATTCACCTCACCGCCGGCTCTGAAGACAACCGCATCGCCGACAACGCGTTTGTCGGCAACCAACGCCAGGTCAAATACGTCGCCACCCGTTTGCAGGAGTGGTCGGTGGATGGCCGGGGCAATTACTGGAGCGATTACCTGGGCTGGGACCGCAACAACGATGGCCTGGGCGATATCCCCTACGAACCGAATGACAACGTCGATCGCCTGCTGTGGTTGTACCCGCAGGTGCGGCTGTTGATGAACAGCCCCGGGATCGAATTGCTGCGCTGGGTGCAACGGGCGTTTCCGGTGATGAAATCGCCGGGGGTGCTGGACAGCCATCCACTGATGAAATCCTCCCCTCAACCCCTGGCCAAGGAGCCCGTCGCATGAGCGTCATCGACATGGAAGGCGTCAGTCAGCGCTATGGGCACACCACGGTGCTGCATCAGTTGAACCTGAGCCTGGCCGAAGGTGAAGTGCTGGGCCTGTTCGGGCACAACGGCGCGGGCAAGACCACCAGCATGAAACTGGTGCTCGGCCTGCTCCGGCCCAGTGAAGGCCAGGTCCGGGTGTTTGGCCGTTTGCCCAGTGATCCGCACGTTCGGCGCCTGCTGGGCTACCTGCCGGAGAACGTGACCTTTTATCCGCAACTGAGCGGCCTGGAGACCTTGCGCCATTTCGCGCGACTCAAGGGTGCGGCGGCCACGCAAGTGGATGGGCTGCTGGAGGAAGTCGGCCTGGCGGGCGCGGCGCATCGACGGGTCAAGACCTACTCCAAGGGCATGCGCCAGCGTCTGGGACTGGCGCAAGCGTTGCTCGGTGCGCCGCGTTTGTTGCTGCTCGACGAGCCGACCGTCGGCCTCGATCCCATCGCCACTCAAGACTTGTATCGGTTACTCGACCGACTGCGCAGTCAGGGCACCAGCATCATTCTTTGCTCTCATGTACTGCCGGGTGTCGAGGCCCACATCAACCGTGCCGCGATTCTGACCCAGGGGCGCCTGCTGGCGCTGGGCAGTCTGCGCAGCCTGCGCGAGGAAGCCGGGCTGCCGACGCTGATTCGCGCCAACGGCCTCAAGCACGCCGGACCGTTGCAGGACTCCTGGAACCACGCCGGGCATGTCACTCGGCGCTGGGGCGTGGAGGGGCTTGAAGTGGCCGCCGTCAATGGCAGCAAGCTCGGCCTGTTGCGCCAATTGCTCAATGACGACGAGCCGGCGGACGTGGAAATCGATCCGCCGTCCCTGGAAGACATTTACCGTTATTACATGAGCCGGGCCGGCGCGGCAGCGATGGGAGAGGTGCTATGAGCCCGATCTGGAACATGGCCCGCAAGGAATTCAATGACGGTTTACGCAACCGCTGGTTGTTGGCCATCAGCCTGTTGTTCGCGGTGTTGGCCACCGGCATCGCTTGGCTCGGGGCGGCGGCTTCCGGCCAGGTGGGCTTTACCTCGGTGCCCGCCACCATCGCGAGCCTGGCCAGCCTGGCGACGTTCCTGATGCCGCTGATTGCCTTGTTGCTGGCCTATGACGCCATCGTCGGCGAGGACGAAAGCGGCACCTTGCTGCTGTTGCTGACCTATCCGCTGGGGCGCGGGCACATCTTGCTCGGCAAGTTTGTCGGGCACGGGCTGATCCTGGCGCTGGCGACGCTGATCGGTTTCGGCTGCGCGATGCTGGCGATTGCCGTGCTGGTCAAGGACGTCGAACTGAGCCTGCTGCTCTGGGCGTTTGGACGCTTCATGCTGTCGTCGACGTTACTCGGCTGGGGCTTTCTGGGGTTGGCCTATGGGCTGAGCAGCGTGTCTGCCGAAAAATCCACGGCGGCCGGGCTGGCGCTGGGGGTGTGGTTCTTCTTTGTGCTGGTGTTCGATCTGGCGCTGCTGGCATTGCTGGTGCTCAGCGAAGGGCAGTTCAACCCGAAAGTGCTGCCCTGGTTGCTGCTGCTCAATCCTGCCGACATCTATCGCTTGATCAACCTCTCCGGTTTTGAACCCGGCGCCACGGCCGCCGGTGTGCTGACCCTGGGCAGCGATCTGCCGATACCCGGCGCGACGCTTTGGTTGTGCCTGTTGTTGTGGGTGGCCGGGCCTTTGGGCTGGGCCTGGCTGCTGTTCCGGCGACGGGCGACATGAATTCCCTTCTTGGTTTTTGGAGCACCTGACGATGAACACTCTTTATGTGACGACGGTCCGCGCCGTGGCCGGGCTGATGGTCTGCCTGCTGCTGGCGGCGTGTGACCAACCCGTGCAAACCACCTACAGCGACGCGCCGACAGCCTTTCACCCCAGTGATGAATGCCATGTCTGCGGCATGATCATCGATGGCTTCCCAGGCCCCAAGGGCGAGGTGGTCGAGCACAGCGGCACCAAGAAATTCTGCTCCACGGCGGAAATGATGGGTTGGTGGTTGCAGCCCGAAAACCATCATGGCGATGCCAAGTTGTATGTCCACGACATGGGCCGCAGTCCGTGGAATGCACCGAATGATGCCTATCTGATCGATGCCCGGGAGGCCTTCTACGTGGTCGGCACGCAGCTTAAAGGCGCCATGGGCGTGGTGCTGGCGTCGTTCTCCAGCCAGCAGGCCGCCGAAAAACTGGCCGCCGAGCAGGGTGGTCGTGTGCTGCGCTTCAACGATATCGATCAGAGTGTGCTTCAGCAGCCGGCCATGTCTCACGCGAGTCATTGATCCCGTTGTTTCATCGGTACGCCTTCGAAAGAAATCTGATCGCGGTCAAGTCGGTTTTTACGCACTTGTTCAAAGATAGGGGCCCGTAACGTCCCCAGTGCTTGGCATCAACGATGCCCAGGAGAACATGATGCACACCGAGTTTCAGGATCGTTTGGCCGTGATCACCGGCGCCAGTTCCGGGATTGGCCTGGCCTTGTGCGCCGCGCTTTTACCGCGCGGGGTCAAGGTGCTGGCGATGTCACGGACCGTCGGCGAATTGCCGACCTTGCAGCAGATCTACGGCGAGCGACTGCAATGGTGCGCCGGCGACGTCACCTGTCAGGACGACCTGCGCGGCCTGGCCGAGCGTGCGTCGGCGCTGGGTCCGGTGGATTATCTGGTGCCCAACGCGGGGATCGCCGAAATGGCCGACAGCCTCGACATGCCCGCGTTCCAGCGTCAGTGGGCGGTCAACGGTGCCGGGGCGCTGAACACCCTGGCGGCGTTGCGCGGGACGCTGGCCAGTCCGGCGTCGGTGGTGTTTGTCGGGAGTTTCCTGACCGGTTCGAGCTTCCCTGGCCTGGCGGCCTGCATTGCCAGCAAGGCTGCGCTCACGGCTCAGGCGCGCACGTTGGCGGTGGAGTTTGCGCGCTTTGATGTGCGCATCAATCTGGTCTCCCCAGGGCCGACCGCCACCTCGATGTGGGACCACCTGGGCTTGAACGAAGGGGAGCTCGGCGACGTCGCCGACACCCTTGGCAAACGCCTGTTGCCTGGCCATTTTCTCGATGCCTCGGCAGTGGCCAACGTGATTGTCTTTCAACTGTCCCAAGGTGCCCGGGGTGTTTACGGTCAGGACTGGAAAGTCGATAACGGTTACACCCTGGGCTGACGCTGCGGCAGGTACATCCCGCTAGTGAGAGGTACCCTCCGCAAACTCGATCTTGTTGCCGACGTTGTACTTGCCCGACGGCTTGTTCATCGGCAGGCGCTTGATCTCTTTGAGGGTGTTGCTGTCGTAAACGATCAGCGCACCATCAGTGGCCCAGATACTCAGCAGCAGGTAGCGGCCGTCGCGGGTGAACTCGACGTGGGCGGCGGTCTTGCCGGGCATTGGCCTGAGCGTGTGGGCGATTTCCAGGGTCTGTTTGTCGATCAGGTGGATGGCATCGTTGTCGGGCCCAAAGAACAAGTCGGTCCAGGCGTACCGTGAATTGACGTGACTGCGCATGAAGAAACCCGGCCCCAGGGTCGGGATTTCCTTGATCAGTTTCCAGGTCTTGAAGTCGATGACCGAGATCAGCCCCTTGCTGATGTTTGGCGTGGCGAATACCCATTCACCGTTACGTTTCCAGTAGGTCCCGGACCCCAGGTGCGGCATCCCCGGCAGCGGTATGTCGGTGACCACCTTGCCCGTGTCGAGGTCGATCACCTGTCCGCCCTTGGCCTTGCGCGAGGTGGCCAGCAGTTGTTTGTAGTCCGGTGAAAAGGAAAAGTCGTCCAGCACATCTTCGGCGTGGATGCGCCGTGGCACGAAGTCCGGTGTGCCGGCGCTGGACAACTCCCAGACTTCCTTCACGTCCTTGAGCGCGACGATGAAGCTGTCCCGTGGCGGGGCGGTGTAGACCGCGCTGACCCTCGACGCGGTGCCGTCCAGGCCAATCGTCGGGATGGTTTTGACCAGCGACAGATCCCGGGCATCAAGCACCACCAGGTTGCCCGGCAGGTAGTTACCCACCAACACCCAGCGTCCATCCTTGCTCACCGCGAGGTTGCGGGTGTTGAGCCCGGCGCGGACCTCGGCGATCAGTTTCAGGTTGTGCAAGTCGTACAGGCTGATCCAGCCATCGCGCGAAGCTATGTAGACGAAGCGTCCGTCCGGCGAAAACTTCGGCCCGCCATGCACCGCAAAGTGCGAAGCGAACCGGGCGAGCACTTCAAAGCGGTCGCCGTCGAGGATGTCGATGTGATGGTCGCCGGCTTCCACCACCACGAACAGGTTCAGTGGGTCGGCGCCGTGTTGAGGCGTGTTGGGCAGCTTGCTGATATCGGCGAGTAGCGAGTGACTGGCGAGAATATCGGCGTTGCTCCAGGTCGGCGCCGTCGCGGGCGGTTGCTGCAAATAGTCGACCATCGCGTCGATCTGCGCGGCGCTGAGCACCTTGGCGTAACCGGCCATCTGGCTGGCAGGGCGACCGCTTTCAATCACGCTGCGAATTTCATCCGGTTTGATCCGGCTAAGGCTTTCCGGGAGCAAGGCCGGGCCGGCAGCGCCGAAACGGTTGGCGCCGTGGCAGCTCTGGCAATGTTGTCGGTAGTTGTCCGCCGCCTGTTCAAGCGCCGCGCTTGCGGGCGGCAGCGCAGTGCCGGCCTGGACGGCAGCGACCCAGAGCAGTGGGGCAAGCATGAGACGTTTCATCGCGTCACCTCGCCCTGGTGTTGCAGCACCTGAACGGGGTACAGGCGCGCCGGGTATTCCAGTGGTTGGGCAGCGAACAGATCGACCACTTTGCCGATCACCGTCAACGTCGGAATGCCCGGCGGACACGCCAGTGCCAGGCTCGGCAGTTGCTGCAGTGGCCCACGGACGACATGCTGATCGGGGCGGGTGCCGTTGCTGATCAGCGCCGCCGGCGTATCGGCGGACATGCCGGCTTCGATCAGGCGCTGGGCGATGATCGCCAGGTTCGATAGCCCCATGTAAAACACCAGGGTCTGACTGCTGTCGGCCAGGCTGCGCCAGGGCAGCGACAATTCGCCGTCCTGTTGCAGGTGCCCGGTGATGAACCGGCAGGAGTTGACCAGGTCCCGGTGGGTCAGCGGAATCCCCGCATAGGCGCTACACCCGGAAGCGGCGGTAATGCCCGGGACCACTTGGCAGTCGATACCCCGTTGCAGCAAATATTGAAGCTCTTCGGCCCCGCGACCGAATATGAATGGGTCGCCCCCCTTGAGTCGAACCACCCGTTGTCCCTGATCGGCGAGGTCGGCGAGCAGTTCGTTGATCTGTTCCTGGGGCAGGCTGTGGCAGCCGCTGGCCTTGCCGACGTAATGCCGCGCGCAGGTCAGCGGAATCAAGGTCAGTAGCTCGGGGCTGATCAGGCGGTCATAGACCACGGCGTCGGCCTGCATCAACAGGCTCCAGGCGCGCAGGGTCAGCAGGCGCGGGTCGCCGGGGCCGGCGCCGACCAGGGCGACTTCGCCCGGTCTGAACGGCGACTCAAGTGCGGCTGGTATAGCAATGGATGGAGGCATGGGACGTCCTTGGTGCTTCATCAGGTTGGCCGGCCCCTCGTTTGTCAGAGGGTTTGCCGGACGGGCGATTCAATGGGTGACGCAAAGGAGGGTCGGTGACGGGGGCATGCCGATTTCTTCATCGCTCAGATGACAGCCGGGGTCCTGGCCCCAGAGATCGCCCTCGGCCCAGGCGCGGGTGCGGGTGTTGCCGTTGCAGATGGGCAACCAGCGGCATTGCGCACAACGGCCGCCCACCGCGCGCGGATGCTCACGCAGCTTCGACAGCAGGGCGTCCGGCTGATCCAGCCACAGCGTGCGAAACGGCGTGCGCCGCACATTGCCCACCGAGTGCTGCCACCAATAGGTGTCCGGGTGCACCTCGCCGGTGTTGTCGATATTGGCGATGCCGCTGCCCGAGGCATTGCCGCCCCAGGCGCGGAGCATGTTTTCCAGGCGCGGGTAATGCTCGGGCAGGCGCCGTGCGACCCATTGCAGCAAGAGAATGGCGTCGGCATCGTTGTTGCCACTGACAAAGTCGCTGTCGCGGCCCTGCTGGATGTCTTCCCATGCCCGTTCGAAAATCGTGGTCATCGCTTCGCGGCTCATCTGTTGCCGGGCATCGAGCTGGCGACTGCGTTTGCCGCGCCCGCTGTAGTTGAGGTGCGACAGGTAAAACTTCTGTACGTCGTACTCGCGCATCAACGCCAGCAGTTGGGGCAGTTGCGCATGGTTCTCCTGGGTCAATGTGGTCCGCAGGCCGACACGAATCCCTTGCTCGCGACAGAGCCGGATCGCGTGCATTGAACGGGCGAAGCTGCCTTTCAGTTGGCGGAAGGTGTCGTGGGTGGCTTCCAGGCCATCGATGCTGATGCCGACATAATCGAACTGTGCTACGCGGATCTGCGCGATGTTCTGCTCATCGATCAGCGTGCCGTTGGTGGACAACGCCACGAAGAAACCCTTGGCGCGGGCATAGGCGCTGAGCACAAACAGATCCTCGCGCAACAGCGGCTCGCCCCCGGAAAGTATCAGCACCTTCACCCCGGCGGCGTGCAGGTCGTCGATCACGGCCAGGGCGGCGGGGGTATCCAGTTCGTCGCGAAAGACACTGTCGGCCGAGGTCGCGTAGCAGTGTTTGCACGTCAGGTTGCAGCGCCGCAGCAGGTTCCAGATCACCACCGGTGGCCGGTTGCTGCCCGGTGGGCTGGTTCTGGGGGCGGGCGCCTGGCCGCTCAGGGCGCGCAGGTAGTGGCTGATCCTCAACATGCCAATCTCCTTGAGTCATCACGTTTCAGCGCGGCGCTTACGGTAGCCGCAAACCGGTTTTCTTCAGGATGCGGCTGCTTACCAGCATCTCGTCGGCGACACACGCATCGCCCAGCAAGTAGCGCAGGTGCTCGCGATAGCTGTTGATCTCATCGCTGCTGCGGCCATGGACCATGGCGAACAGGTTGTAGCGCCAGGCGGGCTGGCGCGGGCGCCGGTAACAGTGGCTGACGAACGGCTGGGCGCCGATTAATGCGCCGAGGCGCGGCATGTCGGCGTCGCGCACGTCCCAGACCGTCATGCCGTTGTGGCGATAGCCGAGGCGATAGTGATTGGGGACGGCGGCAATCCGGCGAATCGCGCCCTCGGCTTGCAGGCGCTTGAGCAAATCCAGGGTGGATTCGACGCTCAGGTGCAGTTGCTCGGCAAGCCAGGCCCATGGATCGTCCACCAAGGGCAGGCCGGCCTGGGTCAGTTCGACCAGACGCTGGGCCAGGGTGTCTTCAGGCCGGGAAATACAGACCGACATGGTAGGTCTCCTCTTTGGGCAGGTTAAGCAACGGCAGGCCGGTCAGGGTTTCGATGTAGTCCAGGGTTTCGGCGATCGCCTGTTGTGTCGAGCAGGCGAGCACGAACCACATGTTCCAGGCGTGTTCGCGTCGATAGTTGTGCGCCACTTCGGGCAAGGCGTGCAGTTGCTCGGCAACCTGTTCGAAACGCTCTTCCGGCACCGCCAGCGCGGCGAGGGTGAAGGCACCGCCCAGCCGTTCGATGTCGAACATCGGACCGAAACGCGTGAGGATTCCCTCGCAGAGCATTTCGTGGAGGCGTTGAAGCAGTTCACTACTGCTGCTGTCCAGTTCGCGGGCCAGCACCTGCCAAGGATGGCGCACCAGCGGCAGGCCCAGTTGCAAGCGGTTGATCAGACGACGGTCGAGGTCATCCATGGTGTGGGGCTCCCGTTGACGCGGCGGCAAAGCGTGCGCCGCACTGTTTGAAGGCGTGGGTGCTGAACAGCAATTGGTGGGGCAGGTCGCTCAGCAGGTGTTCTTCGAGCAATGTCTTGATCCGCCTCTCGACCGGATCACGCTGACGCCCGTGCACCATGCAGAACAGGTTGTATCGCCACTGCGGCAAGCGTCGCGGCCGTTGATAGCAGAGGTTGATGTCGGGTGATCGCCCCAGACGCTGGCCGACTTCGTCGATCAGCGCGTCCGGAACATCCAGTACCAGCATCGCGTTGGCGGTAAAGCCCAGCGCACGATGGTTGAGCACCAGTCCGACCCGGCGGAACAACCCTTGCGCGTGCCACTGGCGCATCTGTCCGAGCACCTGGTCTTCGTCGGCGTCTATCCGGTCGGCGAGGGCCTGGTAGGGGCGCGAGACCAGCGGCAGGCCTCCTTCCAGGTGCCGCCGCAGCGCCAGCGCTTGTCTGGGAGTGAGTCCGGTCTTCATGGGGTTTCTCCCAGGGGGAAACCGAGGTCGATGCGGTAGGCAGTCAGCATCGGCAGGTCCAGTGGCGTGAGGCCGGTGTCTTTTTCGAGTTCGTCGAGTACCCGTTCGATGTGCGGTCGATCAGGCCCGGTCAACACAAACCACAGGTTGTAGAAATGCTCCCGTGCATAGTTGTGATTGACCTCGGGATACTGGCTGACGCGCTCGGCGACCTGATGCAGACGTTCGGCGGGCACGGCGAAGGCGGCGAGGGTGCTGGCCCCGGCGCGGCTGTGTTCGAACACCGGGCCGATCCGCGAGAGGGTGCCGGCCTGATCCATGGCGTGCAGGCAGGCCATCACGTGGGCCTCGTCGCAACCGAGGACGCTGGCCATTTCTTTAAACGGTTCGGGGCATAGCGGCATGCCGTGCTGGAAGCGGTCCATCAACCGGCGACTGAGCAAGTCCAGGTCCATTTCAATACCCCATTTTTTGCGCACGGCTGCTGAAGAAGATGCCGCTCGGCGCACTGGCCGGCAGGGTGGTCAACCGTTTCAGGCTGTACGGGTCCCAGACTTGAACCTGATCGCCGTCCCGTGACGACAGCCACAACTGGTCGCCACGGGCGGTGAACTCCATGTGCAGCACCGCTGGCCCCGGGCGCAGGTCGGCGATCACTGCGTGGGTTTCGGTGTCGATCACCTGAACCCGATCGTTGTCCGGGTAGGCGAAGTTGACCCACAACTGCCGACCATCGGGCCGCGAGGTGACGAACACCGGCTGACCGGCCACCGGGATGGCGGCGGTCTGCTGCCAACTGCGCGAATCCATCACCAGCACTTGATGGCGGCCGACGGCGGGCACAAAGGCCTGGTTGTCGGCGACGGCCCAGCCTTCCAGGTGCGGCATCTTGTAGACCGGGAGTTTTTCCTGGCCGCGACCGTAGTCGCCGAGTATCCGCTGCACGCCGCGCTCCGGGTGCCAGAGGTCGAGTTGGGCCATGCCGTCTTCGCCGAACAGCCCGGCCATGTAGTAGCGGCCATCCGGGGTGATCAGGGCATCGTAGGGTTGTTGGCCGATGTTTTTGAAACGGCTGATCTGCGGCGTGTTGCCCCGGCTGAAGTCGGCGGTCCAGATTTCGCCGGTATCGAACAGGCTGAACACAAAGCGTTGGCCGGGGGCGTCCACCAGCCCGACGACCCGCGAGCGTTTGCTGCCGTCGGCCAGGGCCGTGGCGGGGATGTCGGCGACCTGTTGCAGGGTGTCGGCATCGAACACCTTGACCCCGCCGGGGACGTAGTTGGACACCGCGATCAACTTGCCGTCCTGGCTGATGGCGCCGCCGATGCTGTTACCGCCCTGGATAACCCTGTGATCGATACGTTGGGTCAGCAGGTCGATTTTGCTCAGCCCGCCATCACGGCCGAACACATAGGCATAACGCTGGTCATGGGAAAACACCACGGAGGCATGGGACAGGTCGCCAAAACCTGTGAGTCGAGCCAGGGCGGTGTGCGTCCGGCTTTCGATGATTTGCACGCTACCGGTGCCGCGCTCCACCACCACGCCGAGATCACCGGTGCCGCGCAAGGGCGATTGAGCGCAGGCGGATAACAGGAGGCCGGTCGCCGCTGACAGCAGGATTGATCGGATCATGGTGCGGGGTATCCCTGGAGAAGAAGATCGACCAGCCAACGGATGTCGTCAGGACTGAGCAGCGGGCCCCAGCCGGGCATCGCGGTGCCGGGGCGACCCTGGGTGACGGTGGCGATCAGGCTGTCCCGCGTCTTGCCGGCCAACGCCGCGCGGGTCAGCTCGGGGCCCAGCCCGCCGGTCATGTACAGCCCGTGGCAGGCACCGCAGTCCTGGGCCAGCAAGTGTTCGAGTTGCGCCTGACGCTTGGCGTCCGGCGCCGCAACCGAGGTTGCACAAATGAGGAGGAGGGCCGCCACAATCACAGCATGTCGATAGGTGTTCATGACGCCCTCCCGGTGGTTATTTGAGCGTCAGTACCCAGGTCGCGAGGATCTTCGCTTCCTCTTCAGTGACCGGGTTGGCCGGCATCGGCATCGTCCCCCAATTGCCTTGCGTGCCATTTTTGATATGGCTCGCCAGGGTGTCCACGGCGCCCGCAACCCCCGCGTTCTTGGCCGCGACGTCCTTGAGCGCCGGGCCGACCACTTTGGTGTCGATGGAGTGGCAGGCGGCGCAAGGTTTACTCTTGAACAGCTCGAGCGCGTCTTGCGCCATGGCCGGCTGCACGCTCAGCGCAGCGGTCAGGGCAAACAGTGAAAGCAGGGTATTTTTCATGACGATTCCTTGCATTGATGGAGCTCAATAGATGTCGTGTTGGGTGTTGTAGACGTTGAATTTCCCAGTGGGTGTGATCAGGCGTTTGTCCTTGATCACGGCTTTGAGCTTCAGGGTTTTGTCATCGATCACCACCAGTGCCGACTCGTCGGCCTGGCCGCTCCAGACGGAGAACCAGACTTCATCGCCGGCCTTGTTGTATTCCGGTTGCACGACGCGCATGGCGCCTTGCTTGATGCCGGCGTACTCGGCGATCGGCAGCACGGTGTACCCGGCGTCGAGTTTGTCGAGGTTGAACACCGCCACCGATTGACTGAGCCTGGCGTCCGGGTTGAGTGTGGTGTCGACGTACAGGTGGCGTGAGTTGGGGTGGGTTTTGATGAACAGCGAACCACCGCCCTGACCCTTGAGCGAAGCGACCTGCTTCCAGGCGTATTGCGGGTGTTTGACCGGGTCGGTGCCGATCAGCGAGATACCGTCATCGCCCAAGTGGCTGGTAGCCCAGACCGGACCGTAGAGCGGGTGGTCGAAGTTGGCGCCGCGACCCGGGTGAGGGGTTTTGCCGACGTCCACCAGGGCGGTCAATTTGCGCTCCTTGGAGTCGATCACCGCGACCTTGTTGGAGTTGTTGGCCGCCGTCATGAAGTAGCGGTGCGTGCTGTCCCAACCGCCGTCATGCAGGAACGGCGCGGCATCGATGTAGGTGATGGTGAGGTTTTTGATGTCCTGGTAATTGACCAGCATGACCTTGCCGGTTTCCTTGACGTTGACGATGAATTCTGGCCATTCGTGGGAGGCGATGATCGCCGCGACCCGGGGTTCGGGGTGGTACTCCTGCTTGTCGACGGTCATGCCACGGGTCGAGACGATCTGTTTCGGCTCCAGGGTTTCGCCATCCATGATGGTGAACTGCGGCGGCCAGTAAGAGCCGGCGATGGTGTATTTGTCTTCGTAGCCCTTGAACTTGGAAGTCTCCACCGAGCGCGCTTCAATGCCCACTTTGACTTCGGCAACCTTGGTCGGCTCAACCGGCCACAGGTCGATCATGTCGATCCGCGCGTCTCGCCCAATCACCAGCAGATAGCGACCCGACGCGGAGATTCGCGAGATGTGCACCGCATAACCGGTCTCGATCAGCTTGACGATTTTCTTGCTGTCGCCGTCGATCAAGGCGATTTTGCCGTCATCACGCAGGGTCACCGAAAACAGGTTCGGCAGGTTGAGGGTGCTCAGTTGTTTCTTCGGGCGATCCTCGGGTTTGACCAGCACTTTCCAGGTCTTCAGCGTCTCGGCCATGCCCCATTCCGGCGGTGTCGGCGGCGTGTGTTGAATGAACTTCGCCATCGCCGTGATCTGCTCTTTGGTCAGGGCATTGGAGGTTCCCCAATTCGGCATGCCCGCCGGTGAGCCGTAGGTAATCAACGCCTCCAGATACGGTTGACCACGGGACTGGGTGATGTCCGGCGTCAAGGGTTTACCGGTGGCCCCTTTGCGCAGAACGCCGTGGCAACCGGCGCAGCGCTGGAAGTAAATTTCCTTGGACGAGTCGAACTCGGCCTGGCTCAGGTCAGGCGCACCGGCGGTTTTCACCATGGGCGCGGTGGTCGCCAGCGTGGCGGGTTCGTCAGCGCCGGCGGCCTGACTCATCGCCAGGGCCAGCGCCGAACAGAGTGTGGCGACAGTCAGGGCAAACGTTTTTCTATTGCTGATCAGCATTCCATTTCTCCTCAGGCAAGACCTTTGCGATGTGCTGGAACGGCAGCGCAGAACGCAGGTTCTTAGTGCGCTGCAAGGCTATGCCCGAGCAGGCCAATGCTCGCTTGACGGCGATCAAGTTTGCCGGCCATGTCACTTGCCAGGTTGTCGCAGGCGCCCGTAGCGTGTTCCTTGAATCCGCTTTTGGAACAGGCAGCCCATGGACCGTATCCCGTCTCGCGAACGTCCCGTCGAACCCTTCTATCAACCGCTGAATAATGAGGAGGTGCTGTTCGAGCAGGCCTGGCGCCACGGCATGCCGGTGCTGATCAAAGGCCCGACCGGGTGCGGCAAGACCCGTTTCGTCCAGCACATGGCCCATCGCTTGAAACTGCCGCTGTACACCGTGGCCTGTCACGACGACTTGAGTGCCGCCGACCTGATAGGCCGCCATTTGATCGGTGCCCAAGGCACTTGGTGGCAGGACGGACCGTTGACCCGCGCGGTCCGGGAAGGGGGCATCTGCTACCTCGACGAAGTGGTCGAGGCCCGTCAGGACACCGTCGTGGTCCTGCATCCACTGGCCGATGATCGTCGGGAGCTGTTCCTGGAACGTACCGGCGAAGTGTTGAAGGCGCCGTCGTCGTTCATGCTGGTGGTGTCTTACAACCCCGGTTATCAGAACCTGCTCAAGGGCATGAAACCCAGCACCCGACAACGTTTTGTGGCGATGCGTTTCGGCTATCCGCCAGTGGTCGATGAAGAGCGCATTGTCGCCCGGGAGGCTCAGGTGGACAGCGCGTTGGCGGCACAAGTGGTCAGGCTCGGGCAGGCCTTGCGCCGGCTCGATCAGCATGACCTGGAAGAAGTCGCCTCGACGCGGCTGCTGATTTTCACCGCGCGCATGATCCGTTCCGGCATGAGCCCGCGAGAGGCGTGCATGGCGTGTCTGGCCGAGCCGCTGAGCGATGATCCGCTAACGGTCGCCGCGCTGATGGACGTGGTTGATGTCCACTTCGGCTGAGTCCAGCAACGTGTCCCGTGGCCATTTGTCGGGCGATCTGGCGATGTGGTTTTTCATTCTGGCCGAGTTGTCGGTGTTCGCGATTTTGATTCTGGCGTTCGCGGTGACCCAGGCGCTCAAGCCGCAACTGTTCGCTGAAAGCCGACAGTTGCTCAACAGCACCACCGGGCTGGCGATGACGTTGAGCCTGCTCACGGCGGGGTTGTTCGCCGCGCTGGCGCAAGAGCAAGTCCGGCACTCACGCCCACGCCCCGGCGCGATCTTTCTGTTGGCCGCGTTGCTTGCCGCGAGTCTCTACGTGGTGCTGAAAGTCACCGAGTACCGGCACTTGCTGGCCTCGGGACTCGGCATGGAGCACAACACGTTTTTCACCCTCTACTGGATTCTCACCGGTTTTCATTTTCTCCATGTACTGCTCGGCATGGTCATCCTCGGATGGCTGGCCGAGCGATGCCGTCGTGGCCTGTACAACGCCGACAACCGCAGCGGGTTTGAATGTGGCGTGCTGTATTGGCACATGGTCGATCTGATCTGGGTCGTGCTGTTTCCGCTGGTCTACGTGCTCAATTGACGGGAGGTTTGATGTCCGCTTCCAGATTACTGCTGATCTGCTGGGCCGCGCTGGCCACGTTAAGCGTGTGCACGGTGGCGCTGGCACAGGTCGGCGCGACGCGGCCGTTGGCGATGGCCATTTTGCTGGTGGCGGTCGGCAAAGCCTGGCTGATCACCGACGGCTTCATGGAACTGCGCCGCGCCCCGCGTCTATGGCGCCGCTTGATGCTGAGCTGGGCGCTGGTGTTGGCGGTATTGGTTGGGCTGACGCTGGCGACGTAGCGCGAACGCTGTGGCGAGGGGGCTTGCCCCCGCTGGGTCGCGAAGTGGCCCTGAAATCAGCAAACCCATTACGTCAGACACACCGCTCGGGCTGTTTTTGCGACTGCTTCGCAGCCGAACGGGGGCAAGCCCCCTCGCCACAAAAAGCTTCTTTATCCGCTGAGTTTTCAGCCGGCGTTCAACCGCTGCACTTCAGCAAAAATCTCGGTAATGGCCCGTCTTGGCTGTCGTTTCTGCAGTA
>NZ_JBAGKV010000048.1:0-29597 GCF_037049705.1 Janthinobacterium sp. LPB2021202312-11-4
TAACGGAATGAAAAAACTCAAAAACCCACTAACCTTGCTGGTTTTGATCATTGTTGCAGCATCGTTCAGTGCCCCTTTTGGAACACCGCAACTGGCAGCTTTCGCGAAAGACTTTCTACCCGCTGTAGCGACATTGATCGCCGCTTATGTCGGCGCATCGTATGGAGCAACCTTGGTACGAGATGCGGCCCAAGAGGACGAGCGAAAAAGGCAGATAGGCGCTGGCGCACGTGCCATGTTCACGCTGTGGCGCCAGATAAATATTGTCGCTCAGATACAGATGGACTTTGTGGATGACTATCGCGACAACCCCTCGGTAGTAATTTCACTCCCCCCTATAGACTATCCATTGGATGAGCTGCCGAGGATAGATCTAGATAGTCTTGCGTTCTTTCTTGACCTAGGAAATGGGGAGATACTGGAAGCACTGGTCATTGCCGAACAGAATTTCCTTCATGCGATAGACGTGGTTCGGACCCGTTCGACGCTGCACTATGTGGAAGTGCAGCCAATCCTCGAAAAGATCATCCCAAATGGTGGAACGATCTCGCACGGATCTTTAGAGCAAGCGCTTGGCCCACGACTGTTCTCGCAATTGATAGACCAGACGAAACGTCTGATTTTCAGGGTGGATAGATCAATCGAGGACTTGGATAAAGTGGCTGACGAACTTTACACGGCGCTTAAAAAGGGCTTTCCAAATGCAAAGTTTCCTCGGCCGTCGAAACCAGAATCTGAGTGACACTATTGCGGTGCCAAAAAATCCGCGAAATCCCGCGCTCCTAAGGCAGACACCCTGTGCCAAACATCCTGCAAGGCGGTGCCAAATCCGACGCCTCCTTACACGATTCCGGACCTGAATATCAGCGAAATCACCGGGTAGTTTTGCGCCAGTTTTGCGCGGGTTTTGCGCAGGCACAAAAAAGCCGATCCACTTGATCGGCTTAACTGTCTGATTTTACTCAGGAAATATGGTCGGGACGGAGTGATTCGAACACTCGACCCCTAGCACCCCATGCTAGTGCGCTACCGGACTGCGCTACGCCCCGACTAGGCGTGAAACCTGTTCTTCATCTCGAAGAACGCTCAAGAATATATCGCAAGCTTTTGAAAACTGGAAGTATTCAAACGCATGAATTTATTTCTTGAGCACTACCAGCACATCTTCCAATTCAGCAATCATCTGCCGAATCATCTGCTTGTACTGAGTGGTGTCGTCTTTGGCCTCATCGCCGGACAAGCGCAAGCGAGCGCCGCCGATGGTGAAACCTTGATCGTAAAGAAGCGCGCGGATCTGCCGGATCATCAGCACGTCCTGGCGCTGATAATACCGGCGGTTTCCGCGGCGTTTGACGGGGTTGAGTTGAGGAAACTCCTGCTCCCAATAGCGCAGCACGTGTGGTTTTACCGCACACAGCTCGCTAACTTCACCAATGGTGAAGTAGCGTTTGCCTGGGATGACGGGTAGCTCGTCGTTATGACTTGGTTCCAGCATAAGCCTCAACTCGGGCCTTCAACTTCTGCCCTGGACGAAAGGTGACCACACGGCGAGCCGTGATCGGGATTTCTTCACCCGTTTTCGGATTGCGGCCAGGCCGCTGGCGTTTGTCACGAAGGTCAAAATTGCCAAAACCGGACAATTTGACTTGTTCGTTGTCTTCAAGAGCGTGCCTGATTTCTTCAAAAAACAGTTCGACCAATTCCTTGGCCTCCCGTTTGTTCAGGCCCAGCTCCTCATACAGACGTTCCGCCATCTCAGCTTTCGTCAGAGCCCCCATACGTCACTTCCTTAACGTGGCGTTCAACCTTTGTTCGAGCGAGGTGAGGATATTTTGCGTCGTAGTATTCACCTCATCGTCATTAAGAGTGCGCGATGGATGCTGCCAGGTCAAGCCGACTGCAAGGCTTTTTCTATCAGGATCAATGCCTTTACCCTGATACACGTCAAATAGCCTGAGGTCCGTCAGCCATTCCCCTGCATTTTCACGAATTACGTCCAGTACGGCACTGGCCGCAACGTCTTTTTCGGCGATCAGCGCAAGGTCACGACGCACTTCAGGAAAGCGCGACAACTCGTGGAATTTAGGCATTTTACCCAACGCCACTTCCGCCAGAACCAACTCGAAAACGAAGACCGGACGGTCGAGACCGAGGGTTTTCGACAATTCCGGGTGAATCGCACCAACGTAACCGACCAGACGACCTTCACGCTCGATGCGCGCGGTCTGACCCGGATGCAGCGCTGGGTGTTTACCCGGCACGAAAGTGAATGAATCCAGCGCACCGGCGAAGCCCAGCACTGCTTCCACATCAGCCTTGACGTCGAAGAAGTCCACAACGTCGCGACCTTGCGCCCAACCTTCCGGCAGACGACTACCGCAAACGACACCCGCCAGCATCGGCTCTTGTTTCAAACCTTCCAACTGCCCCACGAAGCGCAGACCGCTTTCGAACAGACGGACGCGATCCTGTTGACGGTTCAGGTTGTGCTGAAGCGCCTTGACCAGACCGGGCCACAGCGACGAACGCATGGCGGCCATGTCGTTGGAAATCGGATTGGCCAGCAGCAGCGGCTCAACACCCGGATTAAACAGTTCGAACTGTTTCGGATCGATGAAACTGTAGGTGATCGCTTCCTGATAACCACGGGCCACCAGCAGGCGACGCAGTTCCGGCAGATCGCTGCGGGCTTCAGCCTTGGCTTGCGGCGCTAGACGAGCTTGCGGGTAACGAACCGGCAGACGGTTGTAGCCGTACAGACGGGCCAGCTCTTCGATCAGGTCGACTTCCAGGCTGATGTCGAAGCGATGGCTTGGCACTTCTACGCGCCACTGCCCTGCCCCATCGGCAGAAACGGTCAAACCCAAGCCATTGAGCAGACGCTCGACTTCGGCCGAATCCATTTCCATGCCCAGCATCTGGGTGATGCGCTGCGCACGCAAGGTCACAGGCGCGATTTTCGGCAGGTGTTGCTCGCTCACGGTTTCGGTGATCGGGCCAGCTTCGCCGCCAGTGATTTCCAGCAGCAGGCCAGTGGCGCGCTCCATGGCTTCACGGGCCAGTTGCCAGTCCACGCCACGCTCGTAACGGTGCGAAGCGTCGGTGTGCAGGCCATAGGAACGGGCCTTGCCAGCAACCGCAATCTGATCGAAGAACGCGCTTTCGAGAAAGATATCGCGAGTGGTCGCGGTGTTGACGCCGCTGTGCTCGCCACCCATCACGCCGGCAATTGCCAGGGCGCGGGTATGGTCGGCAATTACCAGCGTATCGCTACGCAAGCTGACTTCCTGACCGTCGAGCAGCACCAGCTTCTCGCCTTCTTCGGCCATGCGCACGCGGATGCCGCCATTGATTTCAGCGAGATCGAACGCGTGCAGCGGTTGACCCAGCTCCAGCATCACATAGTTGGTGATGTCCACAGCAGCGTCGATGCTACGTACATCGCCACGACGCAGACGCTCAACCATCCACAGCGGTGTCGGCTTGGACAGATCGACGTTACGGATCACACGCCCCAGGTAACGCGGGCAAGCAGCCGGCGCCAGCACTTCGATCGAGCGGACTTCGTCGTGCACGGCTGGCACGACAGCCACCACCGGACGGGTGACTTCAGCGGCGTATAGCGCGCCGACTTCACGGGCCAGACCGGCTAGGGACAGACAGTCGCCGCGATTCGGGGTCAGATCGACCTCGATGCTGGCGTCATCCAGGCCTAGGTATTCGCGAATGTCCTGACCGACCGGCGCATCAGCCGGCAATTCCATCAGGCCATCGTTGCCTTCGCCCACTTGCAGTTCGGCTTGCGAGCACAGCATGCCGTTGGACTCAACGCCACGCAGCTTGGCTTTCTTGATCTTGAAGTCGCCTGGCAGTTCGGCACCGATCATGGCGAACGGAATCTTCAGGCCCGGGCGCACGTTTGGCGCACCGCACACGACCTGGAAGGTTTCCGAGCCATTGCTGACCTGGCAAACGCGCAGCTTGTCGGCGTCCGGGTGTTGCTCGGTGCTCAGCACCTCGCCCACGACTACGCCGGTGAATTCGCCGGCGGCCGGCGTAACGCTATCGACCTCAAGACCGGCCATCGACAGACGAGCAACCAGCTCGTCTCGACTTACCTGCGGGCTTACCCAGCCACGCAGCCATTGTTCACTGAATTTCATCCTGCTCTCCTAAGAATTCGTTACGACTAGCGAAATTGCGCGAGGAACCGCAAGTCGTTGTCGAAGAACAGACGCAAGTCGTTCACGCCGTAACGCAGCATGGCCAGACGCTCAACGCCCATGCCGAAGGCAAAGCCCGAGAACTCTTCCGGGTCGATCCCGGACATACGCAACACGTTCGGGTGAACCATGCCGCAGCCCATCACTTCCAGCCAGCCAGTCTGCTTGCAGACGCGGCAGCCTTTGCCGCTGCACATCACGCATTCCATATCGACTTCGGCGGATGGCTCGGTGAACGGGAAGTACGAAGGACGGAAACGCACAGCCAGTTCTTTTTCGAAGAACACTCGCAGAAACTCTTCGATGGTGCCTTTGAGGTCGGCGAAATTGATGTCGCGATCAACCAGCAAGCCTTCGACCTGGTGGAACATCGGCGAGTGGGTGATATCGGAGTCGCTACGGTACACACGGCCTGGGCAGACGATGCGGATCGGCGGTTGCTTCGATTCCATGGTGCGGACCTGTACGGGCGAGGTATGGGTGCGCAGCAACATGTTGGCATTGAAATAGAAGGTGTCATGCATCGACCGGGCCGGGTGATGGCCTGGGATGTTGAGCGCTTCGAAGTTGTGGTAATCGTCTTCGACCTCAGGGCCTTCGGCGATGCCGTATCCAATGTGGGTGAAGAACTGTTCGATACGTTCCAGAGTCCGGGTAACCGGATGTAGACCACCGGAGGTCTGGCCGCGGCCAGGCAAGGTCACGTCAATGGACTCGGCGGACAGTTTGGCGGCCAGATCAGCCTCTTCAAACAGTGCCTTGCGGGCATTGAGAACCTCTGTGACACGCTCCTTGGCAACGTTGATCAGGGCGCCGACTTGCGGACGCTCTTCTGCCGGCAAATTCCCCAGGGTCTTCATCACCTGAGTCAATTCGCCCTTTTTGCCAAGGTAGTGAACCCGGATTTGCTCCAGGGCATTGATATCTTCAGCGCTTTGCACAGCCTCTAGAGCTTGAGAGACCAGCGCGTCCAGGTTTTCCATGTACAGACTCCAGATACAAAATAGGGGAAGAGCTTGAAGGCTCTTCCCCTATTTATGACGTTTAACACCTGACCCCACAGAGGTGGGGCCGGGTGACTGTCGGGGGTACTTAAGCCAAGGTGGCTTTAGCTTTCTCGACAATCGCAGCAAACGCCGCTTTTTCGTTCACTGCCAGATCAGCCAGAACCTTACGGTCGATCTCGATGGACGCTTTTTTCAGGCCGGCGATGAAACGGCTGTAGGACAGACCGTTGATACGTGCACCAGCGTTGATACGAGCGATCCACAGAGCGCGGAACTGACGTTTTTTCTGACGACGGTCACGGTAGGCGTATTGGCCTGCCTTGATTACCGCTTGCTTGGCAACACGGAATACGCGCGAGCGAGCGCCGTAGTAGCCTTTAGCAAGTTTCAGAATTTTTTTGTGACGTTTACGGGCAATGACGCCACGCTTTACACGAGCCATGAGTTACTTCCTCTATTCTTGACTAAATTAACGAAGGCGCAGCATGCGCTCGACTTTTGCCACGTCACACGGTGCCAGCAAGCTGCTACCGCGCAGTTGACGCTTACGCTTGGTCGACATTTTAGTCAGGATGTGGCTCTTGAAAGCGTGCTTGTGCTTGATACCGTTAGCAGTTTTCAGAAACCGCTTAGCAGCACCACTTTTAGTTTTCATTTTTGGCATGTTCGGATACTCCGCATTCAGTTGATAAACATAATCAGAAGGCCTGCCGTGCCCTATTGATTACTTCTTCTTTTTCGGGGCGATGACCATGATCAGTTGGCGTCCTTCCATCTTAGGATGCTGTTCGACCGAACCGTACTCAAGCAAGTCACCTTCAACCCGCTTGAGGAGTTCCATCCCCAGCTCCTGGTGGGCCATCTCACGGCCGCGGAATCGCAAGGATACCTTGGCCCTGTCCCCATCACTCAGGAAACGTACCAGGTTGCGCAGTTTTACCTGGTAATCCCCTTCCTCCGTCCCTGGACGAAACTTGATTTCTTTAACCTGAATCTGCTTCTGGTTTTTCTTGGCTGCGGCAATCTGCTTCTTCTTTTCGAAGATCGATTTGCCGTAGTCCATCAGTTTGCAAACAGGGGGTACTGCATCAGCGGAAATTTCCACCAGATCCAGTTTGGCCTCTTCAGCCTTAAGAAGCGCGTCTTCAATTGACACAATCCCAAGCTGTTCACCTTCAGCCCCAATTAACCGAACCTCGCGTGCCGAGATATTCTCGTTGATCGGGGCCTTCGGTGCAGCTCGTTTATCTTGTCTCATTTCACGCTTAATAGTAATTACTCCGAATCTGGGCGACCACGCCGGGAAACCGCTTGAGCGAGGAACTCGGCGAACTGGGCGACGGGCATCGAGCCCAGGTCAGCACCTTCACGAGTACGCACAGCGACAGTCTGCATCTCGACTTCCCGATCTCCGATAACCAAGAGATAAGGAACCTTGAGCAAAGTATGCTCGCGGATTTTAAAGCCGATCTTTTCATTTCTCAAGTCAGACTTGGCACGAAATCCGCTTTCGCTGAGTGTTTTTTCAACCTCAGCGGCGAAATCAGCCTGTTTATCAGTGATATTCATGATCACTGCCTGGGTCGGAGCCAGCCACGCAGGGAACGCGCCCTCGTAGTGCTCGATCAGGATTCCAACGAAACGTTCGAAGGAGCCGAGGATCGCCCGGTGCAACATAACCGGGTGCTTGCGACTGTTGTCTTCAGAGACGTATTCGGCTCCCAGACGGACAGGCAGGTTAAAATCGAGCTGAAGGGTACCACACTGCCAGACACGGCCAAGGCAATCTTTCAGCGAGAACTCGATCTTCGGACCGTAGAATGCGCCTTCACCCGGCTGCAGATCGTACGGCAAGCCAGCGCTATCAAGGGCTGCAGCCAAGGCTGCTTCAGCGCGATCCCACAATTCGTCGGAACCGACGCGTTTTTCCGGACGAGTGGACAGCTTCATTTCGACGTCTTTAAAGCCGAAGTCGGCATAAACGTCCATGGTCAGCTTGATAAACGCAGCGGATTCGGCCTGCATCTGCTCTTCGGTGCAGAAGATGTGGGCGTCGTCCTGGGTGAATGCACGAACTCGCATGATGCCGTGCAAGGCACCCGATGGCTCGTTACGGTGACAAGCACCGAATTCGGCCAGACGCATCGGCAATTCGCGATAGCTCTTCAGGCCTTGGTTGAACACCTGCACATGGCAAGGGCAGTTCATTGGCTTGATGGCGTAGTCGCGGTTTTCCGACTGAGTGGTGAACATGTTGTCGGCGTAGTTGGCCCAATGCCCGGATTTCTCCCACAGGCTGCGGTCAACGACTTGAGGAGTCTTGATCTCCAGATAGCCGTTGTCGCGCTGAACCTTGCGCATGTACTGCTCGAGCACCTGATATAGAGTCCAGCCGTTCGGGTGCCAGAACACCATGCCCGGCGACTCTTCCTGGGTGTGGAACAGGCCCAGGCGCTTGCCGATCTTGCGGTGATCGCGCTTTTCAGCTTCTTCGATGCGCTGGATGTAAGCCGCCAACTGCTTCTTGTCTGCCCAAGCGGTGCCGTAAACGCGCTGCAATTGCTCGTTCTTGGCATCGCCACGCCAGTAGGCGCCGGACAACTTGGTCAGTTTGAAGGATTTCAGGAAGCGGGTATTCGGCACGTGCGGACCACGGCACATGTCGACGTATTCTTCGTGATAGTACAGGCCCATGGCCTGCTCGTTCGGCATGTCCTCGACCAGGCGCAACTTGTAGTCTTCACCACGCGCCTTGAACACTTCGATCACTTCGGCACGCGGAGTGACTTTCTTAATCACGTCGTAATCTTTCTCGATCAGCTGCTGCATGCGCTGCTCGATAGCGGCCAGGTCGTCCGGGGTGAAAGGACGTTCGAAGGCGATGTCGTAATAGAAGCCTTCGTCAATGACCGGCCCGATGACCATTTTGGCGGTCGGGTACAACTGCTTGACCGCATGGCCAACCAGGTGGGCGCAAGAGTGGCGAATGATCTCCAGCCCCTCTTCATCCTTTGGCGTAATGATTTGCAGCGTGGAATCGCTGTCGATGATGTCGCTGGCGTCTACCAGCTTGCCATTGACCTTGCCGGCCACGGTGGCTTTGGCCAAGCCAGCACCAATGGATGCGGCGACCTCGGCTACGGAAACCGGGTGATCGAATGAACGTTGACTGCCGTCGGGAAGAGTAATAGTTGGCATGGCGCCTCCTCTCCTAGTGGTGACCCCTACCAAAGGTCACGTGGGTTGGGATGAGCCAGTACAAGATCCGATCCAGGCCATTCAATGACGAACGCCTGCCTTACAGCGGCAGGAGCCTTGCGGCCAACCGGAAAACCGAACCAGAGTGACTGGGATTCAAATCAGGGTTAGTTCGTGCACCTGCCGCTGCCGGGACTGAAGGTCATCCGAAGCCTGCAAAAGCACGAGCGACGAATCCTAGCACAGATGAACGGTCATCGATGCTCAAGGATGCCGACTGTGAAGATTTCTGCGTTTTTGCGGCGCAAAGTGAACTAGAGATATACGCTCCGCATCAAACAGGCTGAGAATTGCCAACGAATTATCGACCCGAAGGAGATCCATTCATGCGCGTTATCCGTCTTTTAGCCCTCGCCACCCCATTGGCCATGCTGTTGCCGTTGAGCGCAAACGCTGCCTGGCCAGCCGGCGTGAAAGCCCAGTACATGCAAGATTGCACAATGGCCGCCAGTAAGAGTGTGAACCCGGCCGAAGCTCAGAAGCATTGCGCGTGTGGCGCCGACGTACTGGAGAAGAAATTCACGACGCAAGAGATCGCGCAACTCATGGACAAAAACACCCCGCCGAGTGGCGATCTGGGCCAACGCGCACTGAAAGAAATCTCCGTGTGCAGAGTCCAGAAATAACGTCCCACAACGTGGTTTCTGAGTGATTGACGGGCTAAAAACAGTCAAAAAACGGCTTATTTACATTATTTACGCAGCTTTTATGGCTTTTTTTAATCCCCTTGAATGCCGCGCAAAGCCGCGAAATACGGGGGTTTCAGCGATTTTAGCTTACGGGAAATAGGCGATATGGGAGCAAACAGCACGTCCGGGGGGCTCCCAAACCGTACATTTCGACTATGATAGTCCCGTGTGCCCAGTTGGCCTGAGCAGCACAGCACTACTGAAAATATATGTTTCTTGGAGATACACCATGTCTAATCGCCAAACCGGCACCGTTAAATGGTTCAACGATGAAAAAGGCTTCGGCTTCATCACTCCTCAAGGTGGCGGTGACGACCTGTTCGTACACTTCAAAGCTATCGAAAGCGACGGTTTCAAAAGCCTGAAAGAAGGCCAAACCGTTTCCTTCGTGGCTGAGAAAGGCCAAAAGGGTATGCAAGCTGCACAAGTTCGCCCAGAGTAAGTTTCTGGCGCACTAAAAAAACCCCGTCCACGTGACGGGGTTTTTTATGCGCGAAACAAAAGGCTGAAGGTCTCAGCCGCAGTTGACGCGCGTGATCACCAAATTGCCATCGGTGTTCAGGTTCAGGCGATCGGAGCGATACTCCAGAGTCACCATATCTTCTGGCTGGAGGATTCGGGCGTTCTGTGCGCCTGAGCGAGTACGTGCCTGCTCCAGCAATTCCGGCGAGGCTTTTTTGCCGATGGTGAATTCTGCGGCGCTTGAGTCACAACGGCTGTGACCGGTGTCAGTCACCACGGGGTCCTTTGCTGTCGACTCGGTGGAGGGAGTGCTGCAACCGGCCAACATGGCAACGGCCAACAAAGTACCCAATGACGCGAGCTTCCAAGGCATGAAGCCTCCTTTTCAATAGTTAAGCGGAGATCGTGCGACCGCCAATCCCGGGGTTGGTTTCACAGACAGCGCCATCGCCCTGCCATCGACCCGGTCAATCCGCGAGTTTGCCTGAGCTCGTCACCTCGTTCAGCCCTCAATCGTGACTGAATATGAACAGCACTCAATAAATGTCGATGTAATCGAACGGTGGATTCGGCCAGTTCTCTTTCAGCGCGTTGAAGATCTGCATCACCCAGACCTCGTCACTGGCCGCAACCAGCCCTACATAACCTGAGCCCTTGGCCCACGTCTCCAGGCGAAATAACAGCCCATTGATGTCGGTGCCGCCGACAACGCCTGATGAAATGTAAGCAATGCCGGCCTTGGTGACCCGCAACTGGGTGTGCTCATCATCGCTGGCCGAGGCCAGCAACCGGCGCACAGCCTCAAGGGTCAAGCCATCCGGGGTGTTCAAATCGATCTGCACGGCGCGGTCCTTGAAAAATCCGTCAAAGACCAAGTGTCGCATAGCCCTCCCCTCATGCCTAAGTCGGAGTGCCAAACGTCGCGCAAAATGGTTAACTCGATACTCAGACTTTTTCCAGACTTCACGAGCGCCATCATGACCACCGTAAGCATCGACGCCGACATCAAAGCCAAGTGGGCACAGGGCCACAGCTCTTACAGCCCCGGTAGCCCGGAAGAGCTGGCAATCATTGGTATCGATCTATTGGTCAAGGAACTGGGAACACAAGCCGCCCAGTCGTTCATCGCCCAGGTCTTCGAAAAGTACCCGGCCGACTACCCCGGCGTGCAGGACTCAGGCCGGGAATAGAAAACCCGCAGGCTGGCACCTGCGGGTCTAACACTTACTTCAGACGAGCCAGACGCTGGGTCAGCAGGTCGAAGAAGCCTTGAGCGTCGCCGTTTTCAACCCAGAAGGCATTCTTTGGTGCTTTCAGGCCGTCATACCAGTCGACGATGGTCTGGCCGAAGGTCGGGCCTTCGCGACTGTCGATCACCACGTTGACCGAACGACCGGTAAACAGCTCCGGCTTCAGCAGATAAGCAATGACTGTGGCGTCATGCACCGGGCCACCGGGGATGCCGTAGTGTTCCATGTCGCCCTTGACGTATTCATTGAGAATATCGCCCACGATCTTGCCGGCATTGTTGTTGATGGCCGCGATCTGCTTCAGGCGTGCGTCGCTGGTGAGGATCTTGTGGGTCACGTCCAGCGGCAGATAAGTCAGTTTCACGCCGCTTTTGAGTACCACTTCCGCCGCTTGTGGGTCAGCGAACAGGTTGAATTCAGCCACCGGGGTGATGTTACCGCCATTAAAGTGCGCACCACCCATGATCACCACTTCCTTGATGCCCTGAACGATTTCAGGTTCCTGGATCAGCGCCAGGGCCAGATTGGTCTGCGGACCGAGCATGGCGATGGTGATGCTGTGAGGCTTGGCGGCTTTCAGGGTGTCAATGAGGTAATTGACTGCGTTCTCCTTGGCCAGCCCCTTCTTCGGTTCGTGCACGGTGACACCCGACAGGCCTTCCTTGCCATGGATGTTTTCAGCGTAGATCGGCGTGCGCATCAACGGTTTCGGCGCGCCCGCATAGACCGGCACTTCTTCGCGCCCTGCCCACTCGCGGGCCAGCCGCGCGTTACGCGATGTCTTGTCCAGGCGCACGTTGCCGGCGACGGTGGTCAGTGCGCGAATGTTCAGTTCTTCCGGTGAAGCCAGGGCAAACAGCAAGGCCACTACGTCATCGGCACCCGGGTCGGTGTCGATGATCAAGTCGATCTTTTCCGCCGCCTGGGCGCTTGTTGCGGTAATCAGGGACAAAAGCAGCAGACTCCGGAGCAGATGATGCAGTTTCTGAGCATAGCGGTGCATAGCGCACTCCTTGTGCGTGGGACAGCAGAAAAGGTTACAGCGAGTTAGAACGTCACCCCGGACACCAACACGATGTTGCAGTACGGTGAACATTCGCCGGTACGAACAATCGCCCGTGCCTGTCGGCTAAGGACTTTGAATTGGTCATGGCTGAGCAAATCACGCCGACCCAGGACACCTTCGGCATTCAGCTCATCAAGCGTTGCCAACGCAGTCGGTTGTTTCTCCAGGATCTCTTGGGCGAGCACATGGCTTTCGACCTGCATCTCGCTCAACACCACTTTCAAGGTGCTGACGAAATCCGGAATACCGTGGGTCAAGGCCAGGTCGATCAGCTCGACGCCCGGCGGCACCGGCAGGCCGGCATCGCCGATGACCACGATGTCGCCATGACCGAGGGAAGCAATCAGCCGCGACAGCGCGACGTTGAGCAAAGGGGTCTTTTTCATGGTGTCTTGAAGGCCTGTACGTCGGACAAAGTAGGGATTGAAGGTTGGGCACCCGCCCGGGTGACCGACAGCGCTGCCGCCACCTGACCGAAGCGGATCGCCTCGGCTTCACTTTTACCGGAGGCCAAAGCCGCGGCAAAACCACCGACAAAGGTGTCGCCCGCCGCCGTGGTATCCACCGCCTTCACCGTCGGCGCAGGGAAATGTTCGAAGCCTGTGCCGTTGGCGAACAGCGACCCTTGGGCACCGAGGGTAATAATGACCTTACCGGCGCCCATGGCGATCAACCGGGTGGCCGCCGTTTCGGCGGTTGCCAGGGAATCCACCGACAACCCGCTCAACGCCGACGCTTCGCTTTCATTGGGAATCAGGTAGTCGATGGACGCATACCAATCCGCTGGCAGCGGACGACTGGCGGGCGCCGGGTTAAGAATCACGGTTTTGCCCAGCTCGCGACCGCGCTTGAGCGCATGGCCGACCGTGGCATCCGGCACTTCCAACTGACAGATGATCACGTCGGCTGCTTGCAAGACCGAATCGAAACCGTCGATCACCCGGGGCGTCAGCTCGCCGTTGGCACCCGCGACAATCACAATCGCGTTCTGACTGTTGTCATCCACCACGATCAATGCGACGCCACTGGCGCCGTCGACAATGCTCACAGCCTGGCAATCGATCTGCTCGGCCAGCAGCGCCCCGCGCAGTTCCTGACCGTAGGCATCGGTGCCAACGCAGCCGACCATCGACACCTGAGCGCCCAGGCGTGCGGCGGCCACGGCCTGATTAGCCCCCTTGCCGCCGGAGACCGTGGTGAAGGACTGACCGATCAGCGTTTCACCGCCGCGAGGCAGCCGTGGCGCCCGGGTCACCAGGTCCATGTTCAGACTGCCTATTACCACTACTTTTGCTGGCATACATCACTACTCATCAATTCGGTTTCAGCGGTGCTTTCGGTTTAACGATATTCAGCAAAAACACCGGCCAGCGGTGCAGTCGACTCTCGCAAGACAATACTGGGGGTCACGATCCGTTGATCGGTGGCCAAATCCGGTGTGGCAATCCTACGCAACAGCACCTCGGCAGCCATCTCACCGAGCTGCAGAATCGACTGCCCCACGGTGGTCAGCGCCGGGAAGACATAACGGCTCATCTGAATATCGTCGAAGCCGATCACCGACAGCTCGGTGGGCACTCGAATATTGCGCTCGGCGGCTGCTCGCAGCACACCAATGCCAATCATGTCGTTACCGGCAAAAATCGCGCTGGGCGGGTTCTTTTCCAGCAGGATCGCGGCGGCACTGTAACCGCCGGTGCTGGTGAAGTCGCTTTCCAGCATGCGTTCACGGGGCACTTCGACGCCCGCCTCTTTCAACGCTCGGCAGTAACCGGCCAGACGCATTTGCGCCACGCTGGTCCCCGCCGGCCCGCCAATGCTGGCGATGTCCCGATGGCCCAATTCCAGCAAATGCCGGGTTGCCAGATAAGCGCCGTATTCGTGATCGATGCGCACCAGATCGGCATTCACGCCTTCCAGGCCTCGGTCGACAATCACCATTGGCGTACGCACGCCGGCCAGGCCTTCGGCAAGCCCGGCATCGCCGCCGGCCGAGGCGACAATCAAGCCGTCAATGCGTTTTTCCAGCAACACCCTTAGATAGCTGCGCTGCTTGTCCGGGTTGTCGTCGGAGTTGCAGAGGATCACGCAGTAGCCGTTACGCTCGCAGTAATCCTCGATGCCCCGGGCCAGTTCGGCGAAGTACGGGTTGAGGCTGTTGGGCACCAGCAAACCGATGGTCGCTGTGGTTTTCGCTTTCAACGAACGGGCGACAGCGCTAGGTACATAGTCGAGGCGCTTGATGGCCGCCTCGACCTTAACCCGCACTTCTTCACTGACCGGCCGCGTCTTGTTCACCACGTGGGACACCGTGGTGTAGGAAATTCCTGCAAGTGCCGCCACATCCTTGATCGTTGCCATGAATCAGGTCCGCCGGCTTGCGCGCTGACTGCGATAAGTATCCAGCACCACCGCCACCACGATAACCGCGCCGGTAATGATGCGTTTGGTCGGCTCAGTCGCACCGATCTGCGCCAGACCGGCCGCCAATACGGAAATGATCAACACTCCGAAGAACGTACTGATGACCGAACCACGGCCACCCATCAGGCTGGTGCCACCGATCACCACGGCGGCGATCACTTGCAGTTCCAGGCCGGAACCGGCGTTCGGGTCCGCTGCTTCCAGACGGGAAATCTGAAACAACGCCGCAATGCCGGCCAGCAAGCCCATCAGGCTGAACACCAGAATTTTGTAGGGTTTTGGATTGATCCCGGCCAGGCGCACGGCCTCTTCGTTGGTGCCGATGCCGATCAGGTAACGACCGAACACCGTACGCGTCAACACGGCCTGGGCGACGATGATGATCACGAAGGCAATGATGAACGAAGGCGAGATGCCGAAGGCAATCGGGTTGGACAGCCAGGCGAAGGCGTCACCGATATAGGCCGTGCGCGAACCGGTCATCTGATAGGCCACACCCCGCGCCATTTCCAGCACGCCAAGGGACACGATGAACGATGGAATCCGCCAGGCCACGGTGATCGAACCGGTGATGGTCCCGGCCAGTGCCGCCACGGCCATACCCAATAATGCCGCTGGCAAAACACCCCAGCCCCAGCCGAGAATCGCCACGCTGACCGTTGAGGCCGCCAAGGCCAACACCGAGCCCACCGACAGGTCGATGCCACCGATGATCAGCACGAAGGTCATGCCAACCGCCAGCACCATCAAGTCGGGGATCTGGTTGGCCAGGGTACTGAAGGTGTCATACGACAGAAAATGGCTGCTCAGCACCGAGAACAGCGCGACCATCGCCAGCAAGGCACCGGCCAGGCCCAGATAGGTGCCGAGGCCGTAAAAATTGCCACTACGTTTACCGGCAGACGTTGCAGTTTTCATGGAAGATCCCTAGGCGCTGCTTCGTTGAGCAACGCATCACGTTTTTGGTAGCCGGCAAAAGCGGCGGCAAGCAAGTCATCCTGGGTCCAGCTATCGCGCTCGAACGTGTCGATCAGACGCCCCGCCGACAGCACGCCGATCCGGTCGCAGATCAGCATCAGTTCACGCAAGTCACTGGACACCACCACCAGCGCCTTGCCCTGGCGAGTCAACTCGCCGAGCAGTGCATAGATGTCGAACTTGGCGCCGACGTCGATACCTCGGGTTGGCTCGTCAAACAACATCACCGAACAATCGCGTTCCAGCCAACGGCCGATCACGACTTTCTGTTGATTGCCGCCGGACAATTCCGACACCAGTTGCGTCGGGCTGGAACTGCGGATGCGCATCGCGTCGATCTGACGCTTGGCCAGCGCCATCTCGTCACCGTTATTGACGAGGCCCGCGCTGGAAATCACCGGCATGTTGCCCAAGGCAATGTTGGCGCTGATTGATTGGGTCAACAGCAGGCCTTCGCCCTTGCGATCCTCGGTGATCAGGGCGATGCCATGACCCACCGCGTCAGCCGGCGAACGAATGCTCACGACCTTGGCCGGCGAACCCAGCGCGACCGTGCCGCTGTCGGCAATGTCGGCACCGAAGATCAGGCGCAGCAACTCGGTACGCCCTGCCCCGATCAGCCCGGAAATCCCGTAGATCTCACCGGCTCGCACTTCGAACGACACGTCGCGAACCTTGTCGGAACGGGTCAGCCCTTTAACCGTCAAGGCCGGTGCGCCGATGTTGCGCGGGCCCATGTCCATGTGTTCGCCCAGCTCGCGACCAACCATCAGCGTGACCAGTTGCTCGCTGTTGTAATTGGCCATCGGCTCGACGCAGACCAGGTTGCCATCGCGCAGCACAGCAATGCGCTGGGCCACCCGCGCCAGTTCTTCGAGGCGATGGGAAATGTAGATGATCGACACGCCACGGGCTTGCAGACGCGTGATCTGCTCAAACAGCATCTCGACTTCACGGGCCGTCAGCATCGCGGTCGGTTCGTCGAGGATCAGCACATGGCAGTCGCCGATCAGGTTGCGGGCGATCTCGACCATTTGCTGGTGACCGATGCCCAACTCGCCGACCAGGGTGTCCGGGTCGATGGCGTCGAGTCCGACCTGGGCCATGGCTTCGATCGCCGCTTTACGCAATTGCTTGCGACTGATCCAGCCACCGTTGCTCGGCAGATTGTCGAGAAACAGGTTTTCCGCCACCGACAGCGTGGGCAACAGATTGAGTTCTTGCATGACCATGCGGATACCCAGGTCTTCGGCCTGGGTCCGGCTGCTGGGGCGGTAATCCTGCCCCTGGAATTGCATCTGGCCGGTGGTCGGCGTGACCAGACCGCCGATGATCTTCGACAGGGTGCTTTTGCCGGCGCCGTTCTCGCCGGTCAGCGCGAGCACTTCGCCGCGCATCAGCGTCAGGTCGATGCCGGTCAGGACCGGTTGGGCATAAGTCTTACCGATACCGCTGACCGAGAGGACAGCGTTCGGGGCGGAAACTGACATAAAAAACTCTCCATGCGCTCGCCCGGACGGGCGAGCACCGTTGTGTCGCCAGAAGGACTACTTGGTAACCAGCTCGACAGGAGTTTCGATCACGCCGTTGGTACCGCTGTCGACTTTTTCGCCCTTGACGATTTTCAGCGCAGTCTCGATGCCGAACACGGCCTGCTTGGCGGCAAACTGGTCGGCGGTGGCCAGCACACGACCATCCTTGAGCATCGGCTTGATGGCATTGATGTTGTCGTAACCGACCACTTGCACTTTGCCAGCCTTGCCTGCAGCGCGAACGGCGGAAACGGCACCGACGGCCATGCTGTCGTTACCGGCCAGCAGGGCTTTGACGTCCGGGTACTCACTCAGGATCGATGCAGCAACCTTGTTGCCTTTGTCGATTTCCCAGTCGCCGGATTGCAGGGAAACAACCTTGATCTGCGCCGCTTCCATCGCATCCTTGAAGCCTGCGGTGCGAGCCTGGGCGTTGGTGGTGGTGGACACGCCTTCGATGATGCCGACTTCGTCACCGGCCTTCAGTTGCTTGGCCAGGTACTCACCCACCAGACGCGCGCCTTTGCGGTTGTCCGGGCCCACGAACGGTACGGTGATGTTCTTGCTTTTGACCACGGCCGGGTCGAGCTGGTTGTCGATGTTGATCACGGTAATACCGGCATCGATGGCTTTCTTGATCACCGGCACCATGGCTTTGGAGTCAGCCGGCGCGATAACCAGGGCATTGACCTTGGCGAGGATCATTTGCTCGACGATGCGGGTTTGGCCAGCGGTGTCCGTTTCGTCCTTGATGCCGTTGGAGATCAGGTCGAAATCGGCGGAATGGTCTTTCTGATAGGCCTTGGCGCCGTCTTCCATGGTCAGGAAGAATTCGTTGGCCAGGGATTTCATGACCAGCGCGACTTTAGGTTTTTCAGTGTCGGCGAAAGCCGAAGAGAGGGGCAAAGCGGCGGATGCGGCAGCCAGCATAGCGACAGCGAGAAGACGTCCAGCGAATGGCAGCTTCATGGGTTCACTCCGATCTTATGATTATTGTGAGCAACGCTTGCGCTGGCGCAGGCTTCGTGGCGTTCGTCGATGGATAGGCCATCGGCAATGCCGCGCAAACGTTTGCGTAGACCGAACTATGCGAACCCTGCCGGGATTTGTCAACGAGCAGAATCGACCATTTTTTTGAACTGGCCGGTAAAAGCCTTGCGTTTATATCACGCCGTGGTGTCCACCACTGACCCGCTACCGGAGCCCTTGGTCAATTCCTTGATCAGGGCGGCGGCCACTTCCAGCAACGCGCCATTGGTTTCGGCTATCTGCCCCTGAATCGCCATGACGGCGGTGGCCTTGGCTTCCGGTGTCGGATAGGACGCCGCCTGGGCTGCGGCCATTTGTTGCTGTTGCTCGCGCAATTGCTGCTGCAACTCTTGCATCCGCTTGAGCAGCGCTTTCACCGCAACGCTTTGGTTATCGGGCGCTTCGGTTTGCGTATCCGAGCTTTTGTCCAGACCCACAGGGCCCGTCTTGACTACCTTGCCATCGTCTTTTTTCGTACCCAGCGCCTTGTCCGCAGCCTCCGCCGTGGCGTCGCTCAACGCCCGGATCGTTGCCGCGGACTTGCCCCCGATAGTGACGCCGGCGGCATTGGGAAGACCAACTGATAACGACATGTGAACTCCTGAAAGAAAAATCCTTTCATGGGTCATCGACCTGCCCCCGGGTTTCTTTAGCACGGTTTTGCCATCCGGCAAGGCGACTAACTCGACAGAGCCCGTAGTCCTTTTCGGAGAGCCGAACGCGAACACTCCACATATTCGGAAACCCGGACAACAGAACGTTTAATCACGCCAACGCAATAAGAAAATATTTATAAAAATCATCAAGTTAAAAGTTTTTCTCATTCAAAGTCGGGCTGGTACAAATCCTGCTCCCTCTCCTGCACCCCAGGCGTTCAGATCTGCCGGGGGCGTATCTAGATGAACCTGCATCAGCACCGTCACTACTAGAGAGAAAATAATGAAATCTGCTTTCAACACTTTTATTCCGGGCGCTTTGGCCCTCCTGCTGCTCCTGCCAACCGCCCTTCAGGCGAAAGAAGTCCAGACCCAACAGAAACTGGCGAACGTGGTGATCCTGGCCACCGGCGGCACCATTGCCGGCGCCGGTGCCAGCGCCGCCAACAGCGCCACTTATCAAGCGGCCAAGGTCGGTATCGAACAACTGATCGCCGGCGTTCCGGAACTCAGCCAACTGGCTAACGTGCGTGGCGAACAGGTCATGCAGATCGCCTCCGAAAGCATCACCAACGACAACCTGCTGCAACTGGGTCGTCGTGTGGCGGAACTGGCCGACAGCAAAGACGTCGATGGCATCGTCATCACCCACGGCACCGACACCCTGGAAGAAACCGCCTACTTCCTGAACCTGGTGGAAAAAACCGACAAGCCAATCATCGTGGTCGGCTCCATGCGTCCGGGCACCGCGATGTCGGCGGACGGCATGCTCAACCTGTACAACGCCGTGGCCGTGGCCAGCAGCAAAGAGGCACGGGGCAAAGGCGTGCTGGTGACCATGAACGATGAAATCCAGTCCGGTCGCGACGTCAGCAAAATGATTAACATCAAGACCGAGGCCTTCAAAAGTGCCTGGGGTCCGCTGGGCATGGTCGTTGAAGGCAAATCCTACTGGTTCCGTCTGCCGGCCAAGCGCCACACCATGGACTCGGAATTCGATATCAAAACCATCAAGAGCCTGCCTGACGTAGAAATCGCCTACTCCTACGGCAACGTCAGCGACACCGCCTACAAAGCCCTGGCGCAATCGGGTGCCAAAGCGATCATCCACGCCGGCACCGGCAACGGTTCGGTGTCCGCGCGCGTCGTGCCAACCCTGCAAGCCCTGCGCAAGGACGGCGTGCAGATCATTCGCTCGTCCCACGTCAATGCCGGCGGTTTTGTCCTGCGCAACGCCGAACAGCCTGACGACAAGTACGACTGGGTGGTGGCGCATGACCTGAACCCACAGAAAGCACGCATCCTGGCCATGGTCGCGCTGACCAAGACCAACGACAGCAAAGAGCTGCAACGGATGTTCTGGGAATACTGATCGGCCCTCGCCCGACCGGCTCCGGTCGGGCACCGCTTACTCCACTCGCCGTTTTGGCGGGTGGTTCTCGTCCTACAAAATAATCCCGACCGTCTTACACCAAACGGAAAAAACCGCTGTCAGAGGATTTTCTTGAATTTTAAGCAGTTGCGAAAATGCTTACAGTTAAATACTGTATGCACGTACAGCTTAATAAGGATAATCCCGTGGTCACCACCTCTGCATCTCCTGACGCCTATCAACGCATGGGCATTCGCGTCCAGAAAATCATCAACTCCCAAAGCGCCCAAAAATCCAAAGCCGCCTTGATCTTCCGCCTGCCCGATGAGCCGGTGGATGAGTGGGAACAGTTGCTCGAAGAAATCGACGAAAACGATAACGTCACCCTCGCCTATCGCGACGATGGCGGCGTACAGATTTTCTGGGTTGTGCCGAAGGAAGATTGAGTCAATGAGTGTCCGCTGTTTTGCGTTACTGTTTCTGTTCATCGCCATGGGCGCCCAGGCGGGCGCGCCTCGTACCTTCAACGAAGCCAAGAAAGTCGCCTGGAAGCTCTACGCACCGCAGTCCACCGAGTTTTATTGCGGCTGCAAATACACCGGCAACAAGGTCGACCTCGCCGCCTGTGGTTATGTGCCGCGCAAAAGCGCCAAGCGCGCCTCGCGCATCGAGTGGGAACACATCGTGCCGGCCTGGCAGATCGGGCATCAGCGCCAATGCTGGCAGTCTGGCGGACGCAAGAACTGCACCCGTTACGATCCGACTTATCAGAAAGCCGAGGCCGACCTGCACAACCTGGTGCCGAGCATTGGTGAAGTGAATGGCGACCGCAGCAATTTCAGTTTTGGCTGGCTCCCAGTGCAATCGGGGCAATACGGTTCGTGCCTGACCCAAGTCGATTTCAAGGCGAAGAAGGTCATGCCCCGCCCTTCGATTCGCGGCATGATCGCCCGGACGTATTTCTACATGAGCAAGCAATATGGCTTGAAGCTGTCCAAACAGGATCGCCAGCTCTACGAGGCCTGGAACAAGACCTACCCGGTGCAAACCTGGGAGCGCCAGCGCAATCAGAGCGTGGCGTGTGTGATGGGACGCGGCAACGAGTTTGTCGGCCCGGTGGACATGAAAGCCTGCGGTTGATCAAACGCTGAAAACACGAAGGCCTCGGGCATGAAAATCCGAGGCCTTTTTCGTGGCTAACCGCCGACTTTGTTATAGCGCCAGTAACCCATCAGGTTGAGCGACTCCCGAGGAATGCCGCGCTCCTTGATCAGGTACTTGCGCAGGCTCATCACCGCGACCGTTTCCCCGGCGATCCAGCCGTAGAAACCATCACTGCCCGACTCGGCAGTTTCCCAGAGGATCTCTTCGTCAACATCGATTTGCGCCAGTTCCACCGCGACGGATGCGTAAGACGGCAGGCTCGCCCGTCGCACCGCTTCAACCATCAGTGAACCTGCGTCGGCGTGATCCCGAATCAACCATTCCACCGACAACCCCGGCCAGTCAGGCACCGGCAACGCATCGTCCCGGCTGTCGACTTCGAAAAAGGCCTGGGTTACCGGCGGTTCGGCCAGGGCGGCCAGCTCATCCAGAATCCCGAGCGCCGCCGGCAATGCGGTACCGTCCGCGACCAGCAATAGTTGTTTGAGGGTTTGCGGTGGCTTCCACTCAAAACCGCCCGCATCCTGCGCGGAAAAATGACGATCCGGCGCGGTGATCTGGATCGAGGCGCCCGGCGCCGCACGAATCGCCCAGCGGGACGCCGGACCGGTTTCACCGTGCAGTACAAAGTCGATGTCCACTTCGCCCTGTTCGGCGCGCAAATGGCGGATGGTGTAGGTACGCATCGCCGGGCGCTGGGCCAACGGCATTGAACGGTAGCGGGCGTACCAACCATCGTCATGGGCCAGCCTGGCTGGCGACCCGTCTTCTGCCGGGAAGAACAGCTTCACACGTTGGTCCGGCGCCCAGGTGGCCATGTCGGTGACCATCGGCCCGGCCAGGGTGACACGCATCATGTGCGGACTCAGGGTCTGTTTGCGCTTCAACACCGCATCGAAGATTTTGTAAGGATTGGCGGAGGCCATGGGGAGCTCCTTCTGGGAATCGACAGTGACTACGTATCAATACGAGTCACGGTGGATGTCCTTTAGGATTCCCCGCTGAACGGCGCCTGAATCAATGCGCGATTATTGAGCCGCCGGACGCTCGATAATCAGCGATTCGATGTTCATCTTTTTCGCCCTGGTCAGCGCTGCATTCAAATCGGCTTGCCGGGCCTCGGCCTCGGCTTTGGAGCTGAACGGCCCGAGCAGAATCCGGTCCTTGCCGTTTTCCCTGACTACGTTGGAAACGAAGCTATGCTCAATCAGCCACCCGCTCAGGTCGCTGACGGCCTGGGTTGTTTCGCCACGCACCTCAAGATCCCATTGCGGGCCCACTGCCTGAGCAGGTGCCGTAGCCGATGCGGAAACGGGCGCGGATGGGCTCTTTTGAGCGCTCGCCTGCTTGCCCTCACCACATCCCGCCAACGCCAGTACTGCGATTACCAAGGCCATTTTGTGCACAACGTTTCCCTCTGAATGCTGAAAGCGCGGATTTTAACATTCATGAATACTTCCCGAGTGCCGCAAAATGGGCTTAAAACAACGAGAATCATGGATGCGGCCTCTGTATAGTTACGCCTTGGGAATTAATGCAGCATCTGCGCGTCAGAAAGAGGCACCCAAACCGTGAGACTTCGCACTAATCTATAACTACACCGACCTCTGCACTGTCTGAATCAGGTGCCCTACAAAGCAATCAAGGAGAAGACCATGCTGATACTCACCCGCAAAGTCGGTGAAAGCATAAACATCGGTGATGACATCACTATCACCATCCTGGGCGTTAGCGGCCAGCAAGTCAGGATCGGCATCAATGCTCCAAAGGACGTTGCCGTGCATCGCGAAGAGATCTATCAGCGTATTCAGGCCGGCCTGACCGCCCCAGACAAGCCACAAACTCCCTGAATCCTGTTGCAGTCAGTAGCCAGCCCGTTCGCTTCACTGCAATGGCTGGCTAAAGATTCATGCTCGGCATTCGCTGAGCACTCGCCTCCTCCCCTCCCTGATCCATGAAGCCGATACTACCGGCCTCGGCCACGCCGTGGCTGTCAGACTATTCGCTTTAATCCCGACGAATCATGCCGTTGTCAGCCGAAGGTCACCCCGCGCGCCATGCCGGTGGCCGCGATCACCATCAACATCAACAACAGCGCTTCGATATGGCTGATTCGTGCAAACAGCTTCGCCCGGCCTTGCTCAATTGAAGCGCCCTTGCCCAACGCGATCCGCCACTTGATCAAGGTGATCATCGGCGCCAGCTCCAGCAGCAGGATGATCACGAACAGCGTCATCTTGAGGTGGAACAGTGGCTGGTGAAGGTAATAGTCGGTGCCTTTTTCGTACCCGCCGAAGGCCCGCATCAGACCGGTGATCAGCAAAATCCCCGCACAAATACCCCACACGTTATCGGCGACCAGCACACTACGAACCGGCACCGTACCCGCTGCCAGACGGTTGAACGCCGTTCCCCGAGTGAGCACAGCCCAAAGGCCCAAGGCCATAGCCAAGAGATGGATCGCCGCAAGAAACCAGTGAGACAGCATAGGAATGCTCCTGACAAAGGAATGGAAACGCGATTGTCAGTAGTAGTCCAAAACCTGCCGATCTGCCGGTCGGGTGCCAACAGGTCGCGGACAATTTTTCGAAGCGTGACGGGCGTCAAATAAGCCAGAATGGCGCCTGCCAAGGAAGGAACACATGAACCAATCAACACTGCCCACGCTTGTGCTGCTGCCGGGAATGGATGGAACAGGCGAACTGTTCACGCCTTTCATCTCAGCGCTCGGCAACGGGTGCGACACCATTATCGTGACTTACCCCAGCGATCTCCCGTTGAGTTATGCGGAACTGGAAACCCTCGCCCGACAGTCCCTGCCCACCGACCGACCGTTCGTATTACTCGGCGAATCCTTCTCGGGCCCAATCGCCCTCGCCCTGACATCCTTGGGTTTGCCGCAACAGGTCGGCCTGGTGCTTTGTTGCACCTTTGCCAACAATCCGCGCCCGTTATTCCGCCGCTTGAGCTTTCTGGTCAACCTCTTGCCATTAGGCCTCGTGCCCGCCGGATGGCTCAGCCCATGGCTGCTCGGTCGATTTTCTACCGCCGTATTACGAACATCGCTGACTCGAGCAATCAACCAGGTCAGCCCTTCGGTGATGCGCGCGCGACTTCGGTCGGTGCTCAATGTTGATGTATCGGCGCAGCTCGCCCAAATCAATCTGCCGACGGTTTACCTGCGTGCCACCGATGATCGCGTGGTGCCAAACGCAGCGTCGATGCGGATCACCCTGTTGAACCCGCAGGTACAGATGACCGACATAAAAGCCCCGCACTGTCTGCTCCAGGCCGCACCCGATGAAGCCGCCCGCCGCGTCCTTGAGTTTTTACGAGCCACCAACACCCCATAACGCATTACAACTTTGTCATGGAGTTGTCAGCCTGGACCGCACCTTCGATTCGTAAGGTGGCGTCGTCAGTCACCCAGCCTGGGTGACTCGCCTCCCACTGATGACAAGGGTCGACACCATGAAGCCAATCAACAAACTCTGCCTGATCGCCGCCAGCCTGTTGATGCTCGGCACCGGCACCGCCATGGCCGGCAACATTGCGCCGGTGAAAGCCAACAACGTCGTGCTGGTGCACGGTTCCTGGGCCGATGGTTCGAGTTGGTCCGACGTCATTACCCGGTTGCAGGCTGCCGGGTTGCACGTCACGGCGGTGCAAAACCCACTGACCTCCGTCGCCAACGACGTGGCCGCCACCCAACGCGTCCTCGATCAACAAAACGGTCCTACCGTGCTGGTCGGCCATTCCTACGCCGGTACCGTGGTCAGCGAAGCCGGGGTTGATCCGAAGGTCAGCGCCCTGGTCTACGTTGCCGCCCGGGCCCCGGATGCCGGCGAAGATTTCGTCGCACTGTCCGGCAAATACCCGACCATGCCAGTACGCGCCGGCACCGAGGAACACGACGGTTACGTCACGCTGAAGCAGGACGCCTTCCTCAAATACTTCGCCGGCGATGTCCCCCACGACAAAGCCCTGGCCCTGTTCGCCGTACAGCAACCGATCGCCAAAACCCTGTTCGGCGAACGCACCACCGCCGCTGCCTGGCACACCAAGCCATCGTGGTACGCGGTCTCCAGCCTCGACCAGACCATCAACCCGGACCTGGAACGCTTCCTCGCCAAACGCATGGGCGCGACCACCATCGAGCTGCCGTCGAGCCACTTGTCGCTGGTCTCGCACTCGAAAGAAATCGCCGACCTGATCCTCGAAGCCTCCGGCCGCCAGCCGTAATCCCCCCGCCGATTTTCATTACAACTTTGTCATTCAACTGTTGGTCGGCTGTCCGGATCACCTCAGTAACCTGAGCTCACTGCCCAGCCAACTGGCAGCCACCGATTCAAACTTTAGAGAGAGACACCCCATGAAAATGCTAATCCTCGGTTTCGCCGCCCTCCTCGCCACCGGTTCGGCATTTGCCGACACCCAGCCACAGGGCCCGGTGATTCATGACAAAACCGGTTTCTTCGTGCACATGGACGTCGCTAAAGTCCTGTCCAGCACTGACATCTCGCAACAGTGCGGCATCATTCCCGCGCGGCTCGATTACCTCGACCACCAGGGCCAGGAGCACGTGCTGGATTACCAGGTCGAAGGCTCCGGTTGCACCAGTGACAATTGATTGTGCGTCGCCTTCAACGTGTGGCCCGCGTCAGGCGCAGATGATCGGGCTACACTGGCTCACGGCCTCCACGGCGCAATGATTTTTTACGGAAACCGCCCATGAACATCCTTGTCGTTGAAGATGAGCCCAAGGCAGGCAACTACCTGCTCAACGGCCTGCAGGAACTCGGTTACTCGGTCAGCCTGGCGCGCAATGGCGTGGACGGCTTGCACCTGGCCCTGGAAACCTCGTTCGACGTCATCGTGCTCGACGTGATGATGCCGAAAATGGACGGCTGGGAAGTGCTGCGGCGCCTGCGCAAGGAAGCCGATACGCCGGTGCTGTTCCTCAGCGCCCGGGACGACATCGCCGACCGCATCAAAGGCCTCGAATTGGGCGCCGACGATTACCTGATCAAGCCGTTCTCCTTCGCCGAACTGGTGGCGCGCCTGCGCACCCTGACCCGTCGCGGTCCGTCCCGGGAAGAAGAACAGCTGCAAGTGGCCGACCTGCAAATCGATGTGCTCAAACGCCGTGTCACCCGCGCCGGCGTGCGGATTACCCTGACCAACAAAGAATTCGCCTTGCTGCACCTGTTCGCCACGCATCAGGACCAAGTGCTGTCGCGCTCGCTGATTGCCTCGCGGGTGTGGGACATGAATTTCGACAGCGACACCAATGTGGTGGACGTCGCCGTGCGCCGCTTGCGCCTTAAAGTCGACGACCCGTTCCAGCTCAAGTTGATCCACAGCGTGCGTGGCATCGGCTACCGCTTTGATACGCAGCCATGACTCGTCGCGCGCACTCCCTGACCCTGCGCCTGGCGTTGCTGTTTGCCTTGCTGGCGTTTGCCTCCGTGATCACCCTGGGCGTGTGTTTGTACCGCGAACTGGAGCGCGAGTTGATCCGCCGGGACGATGCCGCGCTGGTCACCCGCGTCGATCAACTGCGCACCTTCCTCAATGACAGCAACACCCTGGACCTGATCAAGAGCAAACCGGCGCTGTTCCAGAACATGCTCGGCAACCGGGAGTCGGTGCTGATGATTGGCACCGCCGGAAAAAAACCGCTGCTGGTGGTCAACCCCGGCAACCTCGACTTGCCGAACCTGGCGCCGGTGACCATGGACCATCCGCTGGTCCTGGCCGACGTACAGCACTTCTCCGGAGTGGATGGCGTGCCGTTCGCGGCGCTGGCGGCGACCATCGACTCGGGCGATCTCGGCAGCCTGCAAGTGGTGGCCGGCCGACTGATGACCGAGCGCACCAGCGTACTGGCCAACTACCGGTTACGCGTTTACTTCCTCGCCGGCGTCGCCGCGCTGTTGCTCGCGCTCTGCGGCTATTTGCTGCTTTATCGCGGGTTGCTGCCCTTGCGGCACCTGGCCAAACACGCCCACGGCATCGGCGTCGGCAACCTCACCGAACGCCTCGACAGCCAAGGCGCGCCGCTGGAAGTGCTGCCGATGATCGACGCCTTCAACGGCGTACTCGACCGCCTCGCCAAAGGCTTCGTCCAACTCGGCCAAGTCTCCACCGACATGGCCCACGAACTGCGCACCCCGATCAACAACCTGCTCGGCGAAACCCAAGTCGCCCTCCAGCAAAGCCGTAGCGTCGAAGCCTACCAACAACTGCTCGCCTCCAACGTCGAAGAACTCGAACGCTTGGCGCGCATGCTCGACAACATGCTGTTCCTGGCCCGCACCGACCCGGCCAGCGCCCTGCGCCAACGCCAGGAACTGGACGCGGCGGATGAGATGGAACGGATGGCGGATTACTTTGAAGGATTGGCGGCGGATGCCGGGATCAGCATCAATGCTCATGGGAGTGGTGTGATCTGGGCGGAACCGATGTTGTTGCGCCGGGCGCTGGCCAATTTGTGTTCGAACGCTATCAAATATGGCGCGCCGGATTCGGAATTGGTGGTGAGTGCGACGCCCTCTTCCGAAGGGATCAGCCTGCGGGTCAGCAACCACGGCGCGACCATTGCGCCGGAGCATCTGCCCAAACTGTTTGACCGGTTTTATCGGGTGGATGAGTCCCGGGAGCGGTCGGCGCAATCGAATGGCTTGGGGTTGTCGATTGTGGCGACGATTATGCAGTTGCACAGCGGAAGGTACGGCGTCACCAGTGAGAATGGGGTGACGTGTTTTGAATTGTTCTTTCCGGGGCGGGTTCTGGAGGGGCGCTGAAAACAGTTGTAACGAGGGGCAATCCCCCTCGTTACAGCGCCTGGCGACTACCCAGGCTTGTGGTTATCCAGTACCCGATTGACCGCTAACTCACCCATCGTAATCACCCGTTGCAGCATCAGCATCATGCCGCGTTGCGGGCCGTCCATTGAGCCAGCGATCTCGCTCGCCATGACACTGGCCGACGCCAGCGACTCATAGGTATGGACGAGCAACGTTTCGTCATCCACCGCTGGGTCGATGGTGAAGATGCTGTCGGATTTGCGGGGCGGTATCGGCTCTTTCAATGCCCCGGGGTTGAGGTAGAAATTGAGCGCGCGGTCGGCTGCCGCTTTTAGTTTCTTGGGGTCAAGATCAAGAGAGGCGTCGTAGGGTACTGGATTGGTGTGTGGGGGATTCGGCGTTACCTTGAACATAAACTAGGTCCTCAAATGAGGCCGCAACTCTTTAGCTACTAAACATAAGGGTGGCGGCTGTTTGCAGGTTAGTAGACCGGGGACCTAGCAATCCGGCGCGCCCGAGAGCGCCCTGCGCACAGCCACCATCAAGTACAGGCAATGAACGCCTGATTGATAGGTGCATATGCACCTGCTAGGAAACCGAGCTACTAAACCCGACCACTGATGAGCAGTGGCAGGTAAACGATAGAGCCCAGGTCCAACAGGCACAAGCCGGCGGATTCTGGCGCACGTGTAGGTAATGGCGCAAGGTTTTGTAGCCTTTAGGACGTAACACTGAGTGTCGTTAAACACGCCATTAAACACGCCTCAAAAAACCAATAAAGCGTCAGAAGGTTTGTGCTGAGGGTCGCGAAAGGTGCAGTACTTCCGCGCCTTTGATGCTTGGTTTCATATAGCCGATCCACCGCCTACAGCGTCCGATCCTGTGCACCGCCAACCGTCAACTTAAGATCTGTAACAATTGTTGACCAAGACTTCTACTTAGTAGGACTATCCGCAGGCGAATTTACACGGACGGTTAAATTTGATGCGTTCTTCACCCATGGACGGGCCTTCACCCTGCGAATGCGCGCTCCACACCACGCCTCTCCCCAAACCGCCCAACATTTCATATTGCTTGCATGGATAGCTTGCTGCCAGCGCCCATTTGAACCTCGAAAAGGACTTCCCATGAGTGGCAAACCTGCTGCCCGATTAACAGATCCCACCAACTGCCCACTTCCGGGACACGGAACAAATCCAATTGCCAGCGGTTCCCCCAACGTAAACTTCGATGGCCTCGCCGCCGCCCGCATGACCGACAAATCCGCCTGCGGCAGCCCCATCACCGGCGGCGTCAGCTCAACGGTTTTCATCAACGGGCTGAACGCGGCAACGCTAGACAGCACCGGCGCCCACGGTAACGTGGTCATCGGCGGGTCAGGCACAGTCATCATCGGCGACTCGGTGGTCACAGCTCCGTTTAGTGGGCTGATGCCAATGCCTGTTTACTTCAGCGACAAGTTTCAACTGGTCGACGAAGACTCCGGCGAACCCATGCCCGATCACGTCTACGCCATCCGGCGCGCCGACGGCAGCGTCGAACATGGCGTCAGCGATGCGATGGGCTATACCCATGCGGTGAATTCGCACTTACCGGAAAGCGTCACATTGTTTTTTGAAGACTAAAGCATGTCCGAAAACATGAATATCCATTTGGACGAACACCATGACTGACCTAG
>NZ_JBAGKV010000049.1:0-27990 GCF_037049705.1 Janthinobacterium sp. LPB2021202312-11-4
CTAAAGGATCTGAAACTCGAAAAATCCTGTCCTCTGAGCTTATCCGCAATCCTGTTAGAGATCACCGCCCCATCGCCTTGCGAGGCTGATCCAAGCCAAACGCCCGATATCGGTTCTCCATAGCCACTCGCTACACCAGGGTTATCTCGTCGATCTTTGAACATCGTAAAGATCGGAGGAATACCCGAGTCTTTCGGAAATACGGTGATAAAGCCGCCAAAGCTGTAGAGATCAAACTCTGGGAATGTATCTGCCCTTCCTTCAAGGGCTGTTAAGGTCGTACCGTCGTAAACAGCAATGTTTGACTGGCTTGCCGGCAAGGTAGTTGACGCATTATTAGGCTTGACTATCGGAGTCCACGTCATGCCGATGGACGGGGCATCTGGGTTATAGGACCTATAGACATTCAGGCTTGGATCGACAGTGGCGAGTCGAACCGGTACGTTGCCAGGCACCGTAGTATCGTTCGTGGCCGCAACAAAGAACTCGGTTCTTTTCTCCACCGTTTTGGAGCCGATAGCTACCGGCAGCCTGACCCGCCCATTTGCTTCGGCAGCGTCATACAGATCATCAAGGTCGTAAGGTGTTAAATCCGAGAGTGGGATACTCAAGGCATGGAGACTATCGGGCTTGTATTCGGTGAGCGTGAGCGTCCAGGCGTGGAGGTTGTCAGGCACTAGATCCGAGAGAGGGACGTTCAATTGACGAATTTCGCCATTACCCAAAGTCGAAGGTAATAACAGCACGGCGAATCCGGCAATGACCACGGCGCCTGCCGCAGTCACACTAGCTACTCCGGTTTGCAGCGCGATCCTGACTGCTAGGTTAGTAGCTGCGCCCGTTGCGAGGCGACCCGCTGCCAAGGTAAACACTGGGCCCGCTGCAACTGCGGAGCCTGACACTGGAAATGGTCGACTGGCTTCGGCTGCAACTCGTGCATGCTCGGCGCCCTGTCGGCGCGCTTGTTCGACTGCCAGTCGTTGCGACTCCGCCAATGCAGCAAGTCGCGCCTGCTCTCGGACACGGGCTGCGGCTTGCTCGTTGATGCGCGCCAATTCTTCGGCGGCCCGTCGGGCTTCCTGTTCAGCGGCTAGCCGCGCCTGATCATTGGCTTGCACGGCGGCCAGCCAGTTGAGAACGTTGGCGTGTTGCTGATTCAACATCTGGATCGATTGCGACAACAGCCTTGCTTCGTGTGCCGCTCTGTATGACGCAGCCCAGGTTCGCATCGCAATACCACCGGGCATGACCCGTTGTTCCATGGTTGAAGCTTTTTGATAGAACTCGAGCAAGCTTCGGTTCAATGGGTCACCGCCATAAAACTGATGGGCGAGAGCCGTTTTCTGATGGAAATCAGCGGTCTTTCGATGCAAAAGGGTGTTGCGAACACCTAGTTCACGAATGATCGCCTCCGCTGGAGGAAGCGGATGAGTCGTACCTTCCAGTCTTGTGGCTGCCAGCTCTTGTTCGATGGTTTGGGGGAGTTGACTGATGCGGGTTTGATACTCCTGCTCAAGTGTTTTTTTTGTGGCGTCTATCGTGTTTGAGTTGGCAATTACAATATGGTTTGGGCCGAAGTTATGCGGGCCAAACATGCCGCTTGGGGGGAGGGTTGATGAAGTAGCAGGTATGACCGGCGCGTTTAATGGCGCAATTGCGGTGATGTGAACAGCTTCGGTTAACTCCCATGTTGGGGGCTTTTGCATATTCATATCCTTTTGAATGTGCTTGTTGGGGAGATGTGTTGATAGGAACTATTTGCTTGTTATCTTGCGAGCGAACTGTCGAAGTGTTTCAAGCTACATCAAAACTTTGGTTCATGATTCTGTTAAGGCTGTAAGAAAGGGGGGCTGAGTTCGTAAGAGTTTTCGGCAGGTTCAAACAGTCAAAAATGACTACTTCTATTAAAGGAAGACGTTTCCCATCTGGCTTTCGGAAATTTCTTGTAGGGCGGTAAATTTGACTTTCTACAGGCATAAAAAAGGCCGCTGCAAACGCAGCGGCCAAAGTAAGACGTTAGATCAAGGAGCAATAAATCAACGTCAGTGAACACGGGGCGATGAATCGGAAAACACTTCAATTCATCTGAAATCTGTCGCGAATGACCCGGGTTGATCACAGGCCTTCGTTTCCTGCTTCGCGGTGGTTTGCCGTGAAAGCCCGGCAAGAATAAGGGCTTGAGCCCAAAGGAAAAATAGCGATTCCAGACATGCACTGTTACGGGGCATGTAACAGTCCTGGCGCACCGCGCTGATACGCCCATCCATTCCCCTGATAACCCGCCATCCAGCCCGTCCATACCCCGCGCAAAACCCCGGCCTGTGCGGGCATTCATCCTTTGGAGGTACATCACGAATACCTCCTTGGTGCGCTTATCGCTCCCGGCGCGCGGCAGTAGGGTGAGGCCTTCTGTCACTCACCGGGGAAGACGCATGACAAAAACAACAATGCGCGCCATCTTCACGCCGCAGGCGCTTGCCGCTGCGGTGGCCTTGGGTTGCTGCGCCCAGGCGCACGCCGTTGCATTCAATATCGGGGAAATCGAAGGCACCTTCGATTCTTCGCTGTCCGTCGGGGCGAGTTGGGGCCTGCGCGATGCCGACAAGTCTCTGGTGGGCACGGTCAATGGCGGCACGGGCCAGTCGTCGACCGGTGATGACGGGCGGCTGAATTTCAAGAAGGGCGAAACCTTCTCCAAGATCGTCAAGGGTATCCACGACCTTGAACTGAAGTACGGCGACACCGGTGTGTTCGTGCGGGGCAAGTACTGGTACGACTTCGAACTTGAGGACGAGGACCGCGAGTTCAAGCAGATCAGTAACAGCGGTCGTAAAGAAGGCGCCAAATCCTCCGGCGCGCAGATCCTCGACGCCTTTATCTATCACAACTATTCCATCGCCGATTTGCCCGGCACCGTGCGCGCCGGCAAGCAGGTGGTGAGCTGGGGGGAAAGTACCTTCATCGGCAACTCGATCAACAGCATCAACCCGATCGACGTGTCCGCGTTTCGTCGTCCCGGTGCCGAGATCAAGGAAGGCCTGATCCCGGTGAACATGCTGTTCGGTTCCCAGGGTTTGACCGATCAACTGACCGTTGAAGGCTTCTACCAACTGGAATGGGATCAGACCGTCCTCGACAACTGCGGCACCTACTTCGGTGTCGATGTAGCGGCGGACGGTTGCAACAACAACTACAGCGTTGGCAGCCCGGCGATCGCACCGTTGGCACCACTGGCGGCAGCGTTTGGCCAGCCGATCCAGGTGACCCGCGAAGGCGTGATCGTCCCCCGTGGCGGCGACCGCGATGCCCGGGATTCGGGGCAGTGGGGCACGGCGTTGCGCTGGCTCGGTGACGACACCGAGTACGGCTTGTACTTCATGAATTACCACAGTCGCACACCGGCGGTCGGCACCGTCACGGCTGGCGCATCCACGTTGGCGAGCCTGCCGGGCATGGTCAGCATTGCCAACCGTTTGGCCCCGGGCAGCGGTTCGGGCCTGGCGCAAAGCGTGATGCTCGGTCGCGGCCAGTACTACCTCGAATACCCGGAAGACATTCGCCTGTACGGCGCGAGTTTCTCCACCACGTTGCCCACCGGCACCGCGTGGACCGGCGAGATCAGCTACCGGCCCAACGCTCCGGTGCAGGTCAACACCAATGACCTGACCCTGGCGCTGCTTAACCCGATTGCCGGCGGCGCTGCATCGCCAGTGGCCACCTCGCCGGGTGCGGACAACAAAGGCTATCGCCGCAAGGAAGTGACCCAGATCCAGAGCACCCTGACGCACTTTTTCGATCAGGTCCTGGGCGCCCAGCGCTTGACCCTGGTCGGTGAAGCAGCCGTGGTGCGGGTCGGTGGTCTGGAGTCGAAAACCAAGCTGCGTTACGGCCGGGACTCGGTCTACGGCCAGTACGGTTTCGGTGGCGACACCGATGGCTTCGTCACCGCGACCTCCTGGGGCTACCGCGCCCGGGCGATCCTCGATTACGCCAACGTGATCGGTGGGATCAACCTCAAGCCCAACCTGTCCTGGTCCCATGACGTCAGCGGTTACGGCCCCAACGGCCTGTTCAACGAAGGCGCCAAGGCCATCAGCGTCGGCGTCGATGCCGACTACCGCAACACCTATACCGCGAGCTTGAGTTACACCGACTTTTTCGGTGGCGACTACAACACCCTGACCGACCGCGACTTCGTGGCCTTGAGCTTCGGCGTGAACTTCTGATTTGCCTGAGAAGGATGATTCATATGCGCAAGATGATTCTGCAATGTGGTGTCCTGGCCCTGAGCCTGCTGGCGGCCAACGTGATGGCGGCGGTGTCGCCGGATGAAGCCAACAAACTCGGCACCACGCTCACGCCGCTGGGCGCCGAGAAGGCCGGTAACGCCGACGGCTCGATCCCGGCCTGGACCGGTGGCATCCCGAAAAACGCCGGGGCGGTGGACAGCAAAGGCTTCCTCGCCGACCCGTTTGCCAACGAGAAACCGCTGTTCGTGATCACCCCGGCGAACGTCGACAAGTACAAGGACAAACTCTCGGAAGGCCAGGTGGCGATGTTCAAGCGCTACCCGGAAACCTACAAGATCCCGGTCTACCCGACCCACCGCACCGTGGCCGTGCCGCCGGAAATCTACGAGTCGGCCAAGCGCAGCGCGTTGAACGTGACCAGCATCAACGACGGTAACGGCCTCGCCAATTTCACCGGCAACCGCTATTACGCGTTCCCGATTCCGAAGAACGGGGTCGAGGTGTTGTGGAACCACATCACCCGTTATCACGGCGGCAACCTCAAACGCATCATCACCCAGGTGACCCCACAAACGAACGGCAGCTACACGCCGATCCGCTTCGAGGAAGAGATCGCTGTCCCGCAATTGATGAAAGACCTGGACCCGGAAAAAGCCGCCAACGTGCTGACCTTCTTCAAGCAATCGGTGACCGCCCCGGCGCGACTGGCCGGTAACGTGCTGCTGGTGCACGAAACCCTCGATCAGGTGAAGGAGCCGCGTCTGGCCTGGATCTACAACGCCGGCCAACGTCGCGTCCGCCGCGCACCGCAAGTGGCGTATGACGGGCCGGGCACCGCTGCCGACGGCTTGCGCACCTCGGACAACTTCGACATGTTCTCCGGCGCGCCGGATCGCTATGACTGGAAACTGATCGGCAAGAAGGAAATGTACATCCCGTACAACAGCTACAAACTCGACTCGCCGAGCCTCAAGTACGACGACATCATCAAGGCCGGGCACATCAACCAGGACCTGACCCGTTATGAGCTGCACCGGGTCTGGGAAGTGGTCGGCACGGTCAAGCCGAGCGAGCGGCACATCTACGCCAAACGCCACATGTACATCGACGAAGACAGTTGGCAAGTGGCGCTGGTGGATCACTACGACGGTCGTGGCCAGCTATGGCGTGTGGCCGAAGGTCACGCCCAGTACTACTACGATCACCAGGCCCAGGCCTACACCCTCGAAGCGCTCTACGACATCATTGCCGGTCGCTACATTGCCTTGGGCATGAAGAACGAAGAGAAGCACAGCTTCGAATTCGGCTTCGAAGCCAAGGCGGCTGACTACACGCCATCGGCCCTGCGCGCCGAAGGTGTTCGCTAAAGAAACACCACACCCGCGTAGGAGCGAAGCTTGCTCGCGAAGGCGGCGTTACATTCAACAATAATGTTGACTGGCACGCCGCCTTCGCGAGCAAGCTTTGCTCCTGCGGGATTGCGGGTGACCGGTGAGTCGCCTTTTTTTATGGGCACCAATCAGCGTGCTGAATGTTTCTCAACAAGCGCTTGGGAGAGGGCTAGGGTGGCGGCACAACTATAAAAAGGCACGCCGCAATGACCGCCATGACCCCGTGTCTGGATCGTCCCGGATTCCTTCCTCGTCTGTCGTCCCATCACCTGCCGCGCCCAAGGCTGAGCGAACCGCTGCTGGCATCGTCGGCGCGGGTCAAGTTGCTGTGCGCACCGGCCGGCAGTGGCAAGAGTGCGCTGCTGGCCGAATGCTTGTTGCAGGCCCCACCGTCGTGTCGCGTGGTGTGGCTGGCGTTGTCGGGCGTGGCATTGAGCCGGGCCGATTTTTGTCGGCGGCTGGCTGAGGCACTTGAGTTGCCGGCGGCGGATGAGCCAACGTTGCTGGCGCACCTGGCGCGGGTGCAGAGACCCATCTGGTTATTTGTCGATGACTACTGCCGAGTGCCGGCACCGGAACTCGATGGCTTGCTCGATCAACTCCTGGCCGTCAGCAATCTGGCGATCACCTGGTGGCTGAGCGGCCGGCGAAGACCCCACTGCAACTGGCCGCGGCTGTTGCTGGATGATGAGCTGCACGAATTCGAAGGCCGGACGCTGGCGTTGACGACGGTCGAGATCGAGCAATTGCTGCGGCACGTCGAGGCACCGCTGGCGGCGAAAACCGCCCGACGGATTTTCCAGCGCAGCGGTGGCTGGTGCGCCGCAGTACGCATTGCCCTGCTCGATGGCTGCCAATGGGCCAAGGAGCAGAATTACCTTGGCCGTTCGGCAACGCTGCTCGATTACTTGCAGCACGAACTCTTCAGCACTTTGCCTGCCGAACTGGCCGAAGCCTGGCTGGTACTTGCCCATATGCCACGGTTCAACGCCAGCCTGTGCGAGCACCTGTTCGGTGCCGGGGAGGGCGCGCGGTGGATGCACGACCTGCAAGCCCGTGGCTGTTTCATCGAGGCCTGGGACGGGTCACCCGAGTGGTTGCAGGTGTTCCCCCCGCTGAGCCGATTGATGCGTGATGAACCCTGGCCGGCCGGGCGCTCCTGGCATCGACGGGCCTGTCAGTGGTTTTGCGCCCAGGAGGACTGGCAAGCGGCATTCGAGCAGGCGCTGCTGGCGGAAGCGTTCGAGGTGGCGGTCAGCTTGTTGCAGCATTTCAATCTCGAGCACTTGTTCCAGGGCCAGAACGTGGTGTTGCTGTTGCGCCTGCATGAGCAACAGGGCGATGACCTGACGCTCGGTTCGCCGCAATTGGTTGGACTCATCACGGCGGCATTGCTGTTTGCCGGGCGCTTTGAGCAGGCGTCCACGTGTATCGAGCAACTGGAGCGTTTTGCCCCGCAACCGACGGCTGCACAGCAGCGCCAATTGCTGGCGCGATGGCAGGCGCAGATGGGCTGGTTGCTGCATTTGCAGGCGCTGATGGAGCCGGCCCGCGCGCATTTTCTCGAAGCACTGACGGAGCTTGGCGTGGAGGCGTGGTCGGCGCGATTGTTGTGCTTGTCCGGCCTGACCCAGCAAGCCCTGCTGAACGCCGACCTTGAAACCGCCCAGGCCCTCAATCGTGAAGCGCTGTGCCTGGCGCGGGCGCACAATTCGCTGCTGTTCGAAGGGTTGCTGGAACTCGATCATGCGCAATTGCTGGAACAACGCGGCGCCGCCGGGCGCGCCGAAAGCCTGCTGGCCAACATTCACGAACTGCTGAGTCAGCAAGCCGACCCCGCAACACCGCTGCTGGGTCGAATCGCCCTGCGCCGAGGGCGTCTGGCCCTGAGCCAGGGACTCGACGAACTGGCGGCCGAGTTCTTTGATACGGGCCTGCACGCCTGCCTGCGCAGCCAGGACAAACGTGTGTTGTACGGTTTCCTTGGTCAGGCGCAATTGGCGGCCAATCAGGGTGACTACGCCCAGGCCTTTATCCGCTTGCGCGACGCCGAGCGCCTGATGCAGCAGCGGCAAATTCCCGACACGGTTTATCGCGGGGTGCTGTTGCAGGTCAGCAGCCAGTTCTGGTTGCAGCAAGGACGACCGGAGTTGGCCTGCGAGGCGCTGACGCGAGTAATGCGTCATTACCGTGGCCCGAATGCACGGCAGGCGCCGCCGGCGACATTGGAGTTGATTCCACGGATTGAATGTTTGCTGGTATTGGCGCAGGTCCAATTGGGACAAGTACCTCACGTGCAACTTGACGATCTGCTCCGTCACGCCCGGCATCGCGGCATGGCGAGCCTTGAAACGGAATTGCGCCTGGCACAGGCAGAACTTGCCTGGCTGGCTGGCGATGAAACGACAGCGCGCGAGGTTTGGGAAAACGCTCAAGAGTTGATCTCCCGCTGGAACCTGCAGCAAGCATTGAGCGATGCGAGTTTGCGTCAACCCGAATGTGTTCGACTACTGTGTGGGCAGGATTCGAAGGCCGCGTTAACTCGTCCAGTGAGCGGTGAAAATCTCCTGAGTGTGCGAGAACGAGAGGTACTTGAGTTAATTGCCTTGGGTAATTCCAATCAACAAATTGCCGAGCAATTGTATATATCGTTGCATACCGTAAAAACCCATGCACGAAGGATTCACGGAAAGTTGGGGGTCGCGCGCAGGACGCAGGCAGTGGCAAAGGCCAAGAGCTTGGGTATATTGTCGGATAGTCAAAATGATGGATGACTATTATTGATTGATTGGGCAAAAGTTTCATTGTTTATTACATATAGTTTGAAATAGGTTTTGACTTCTTTTCTGGTTTTTATATTTATAAAGTCTGCGCATTCAAGGAGATGACAGGGCGTCATTTCCGTTTTATCAAAGGAATGTGCTATGAGTAATGAAAGTAAGCAGTCTTCGATTGTCCGCGAAAAGATGATCGCGCTGAGCAATGTGAATTTGGATATAGCCGCTGAATGCAATTCCGTACCGGGGGTTGAAGCGGTGCTTCGCACTCTGGTAGCGGATGCGTTGCGCAATCTGAATCCCCAACTTGATATGAATAAAATTTACATCACTAAAGTGGCCGCAGACCCTAAAGGTGTTTATCAACCGCAGGGCTCGCTGTTTCAGGTGTTCCAGGATTGTCTTGAACGGAGGCAGAAACCCCAATACACGATTGGCGTCTATGGCGTGTACGATCAGCCGGACTCGACGTCCCTCTCGGCGCAAGTCAAAAATCTGAGTATCTACAACGTCGAAAAACTGGTTGAGAACTTACTTGTCAACCTGGTTCCCGGTTATGGTTTTACTCTGAATGACTATTGGGTAAAGGCCGTGGGTAATGATGCTCAGGGGCGGCGCTTACTGCCACCGAATGAGCGGATGGAGCAGCTTTATGCCAAGGCCTTTTGGGCTGAACTTGATGTGGTGGTACACAACGGAAGTTTTACAGCCTATGAACAAGGATGGATCGATAAAATATATTCCGCATCCCGTATCTGGCCTCAATCAATTTTTAATGTGTCTCTTGTCGGGAGTGGCGGGCAGCCGCAGGTTCTACCTGGTGCATTTGTTATACAAATTGATGGCGCTACCCAGAATGAACTTGTCTCTGGTAATGACGGACGTGCCTGTGCGCTTTATCTGCCAAACGATGGGATCAGGAGATTTGCAGACGCTCAAAGTCTTCACCGAGCCTTTACAGACCTGTTGAGCGTTGATAATAGCCGTCAGGCATTGCTTGAGGAGTTACCTGTTGAGGGGGCCAGCTCCTTAAAGGGGACGCTTAAGGTACGGTTTTTGAGTATCAAAGAAGATCTTTTCAAGTTCTGCGCGGCTGGGCAGTTCGAAAAGCAAATGCTGGACATTGCCCACTATTGGAAGAAAGCACAGCAAGCCGAGAATGACTTTTCAGCCGTCACGGATGCAATCCACCGCGCGCAATGTCTGAACCGGGTGGTGCTCAATAGTCGCGCGCGTGCCGCCCGGTATTTGCAACAGGCCACCAAAAATGCCTAGCCACAATGGTTAAAAGCCGCCTCCGCAATTGATCAGTCCCGTCATAAAGCGTTAGAAAGTGCGCACCTTGAAAGCGACGTTGCCCTTTATGAAGAAACTAAAACGGCTTCATCGTTCAAGGCTTTTGCGCGTGCGTCGGTGGCAGATTTTCTGTTTTCTGCTCGTGGCTTGAAAGTTGACCCTGATTATATTTTTGTATTAACACGTTATGAGATAAGTGTTGGTGAGAGTGTTCGAGAAGGGGTAGGAGATCGGAGATCGTTGACAGAGGTTTTCATGTGGGGCGCACATGATGAGGAATACCCTTATGAACTGAAACTGGAAGCGGCCGAGGCCTTCCCTTCCTTGACGCCGACATTTCTGCTCGATGCGATTAAATTTCTGGATCTACGGGTTAAATACGCGGCTCATCGGCAAAAGGTTTATAGCTTGCGATCAGTGCAGGAAGCCATGCTGGCCAACCTGAGTTGTGTCACCGCGCTGAGCTTATTTAGGGCTGGCCTACAAAAGCATCTGGGGGCGGCTGCTTTTAAACTGGTCGAGTCTTACCATTTAGGCAATTCGGTCAATACCAGGTTTTGCGTAACGGCAGGAGCAAACCAACCTCTGAGGGACGTGGTAGTTTATTCCGAAAGAGGTACCGCGCCAGAGCCGAAAATCTATGTGTTGTATATGCCCGGTTGTTCGCTTGGTCGCGAGTGGTTTGAGTTTAATAGTTTGAAAGACTTGCAGAAAAAAATCCTTGAACTGCGCCTCTCTGTTCCTGGCAGGGAATACTTGAATCGCCAGACTCACGCTGGAAATCGCGATCCCCAAAGTATCGAAGGACTAAGTCTTAGTGAATATATCTATGACAATTATTTTGCATAAGCAATATAAGCTGATCGGTGATTACGCCAATCCGGAAAAGGCTTTATTAGCTACCGTCCAGAACTTTATTGCCTGGGGCGCTGCGGAAGAAGAGCTTGCCACCCCTGCGTGGTATCGAACAGCACAGCTCGCGGATCGTCATTTGCATACCCGGTTGGGCACCGAGAAAAAAATCATTCGTGAGCGCGCCAAGGAATGGATAGGTGTCGAATCGCTGAACACGTTCTCGCGAAACTTGGTACATAAAGTCATCAACGATGAGTTGCGCCGCCAGGGCGGACGCGTGGAGGTGGACCCTGATCAGGTCATCATCAAGTTGAAAGGTCAGGAATATATGACGCTCACTCAGCTGTTTATAAACTGGCAATTGTGGGAACGGGTCAGTGTGGTTGGTGGGTCGATGGCAAATCTTCCCGACTCCAGTTTTCCCAATGTCTCGTCGCTAAAAACAGTTGATGGGAATGATATGCAAGGATTGCCTTATAGTCTGATTAATCGATTTATTGTCTTGCGGCCGGCAGATGAGTGCGTCAAGTATTTGAAGGGCTTTACAGCCACCTCCGATGCGTCGTTATTGGAATATCGCTGCATGTTCTACGCTCGTTTGAAGCAGAATGAAATGCTGATGGATGCACTTGAACAAAAAATGCAACATGCGCTGAGCGATACGCAATTCGAGTGGTTAAAAGACATCATCGATGATTTGCATCTGGACCCGGGTACAACTCCTTGGGCGTGGTCTCCAAAACCTGGGAATACTGGAATTCGCGCGTTTCATATTGCGGGTAAGCGCGTGGAGGGGGCCTATATATTTAGCAATGTCGACATGGGTAAGTCAGAGCACCTTCTTTATCTTCCCGGCGCTTCGGGTGTTAAGCGTTTTCGTTCGTTTGAGTCATTTTCGAAAGATTTTATTAGTAGAGAAATACAAACGGCCATTCTCAATGGCGTCAGCGCAAAAGACCGCGGCGCGGTAGGCAGCTATTTTGATAAGAAAAGTTTGGTCGGTGTGTCGTGGGATGTTTTTACAGAGGGACAGAATCACTTGGTTAACTTTTACCGGGGCGAGTTTGTTCGGGGTGTGAACCGGATTATTACCGATGTCGATAGTGCAACGGTCAGTTTCTCTGAAAAAATTATCGCCGACGTTTTGGTTGTCGTTGATTTGGTTGCTGATATCGTTTCTCTGTTTTTCCCGCCGGTTGGTCTGGTGGCTGGAGTTGCACGAGTTATTCGTGGAGTCGTTAACGGTGTCATTGCGTACAGCAATGGTGATGATAAGGCTGCCAACGCTTATTTTGCTGCAGCTTGGGTTCAGGGTATCAAAATTTACTTAGGCGCTATCGCGCCCATCGGGGGCGGGGCGGCAGGATTCGATATGCTTTCACGTATTGAGGATATGGCAGGTATCGTATCGACGATGACGGGCGTGCCAGTGGGCGTCGGGTATATTACGTATGTTGCCGATTGACCTGTTTTCCATTTGTGTCCAGCCAAACCTGATTTATCGATTGATTTAAAGTTTACTGTTTCTGAAAGATAGCTATTTAAATGGATTATTTTTCAGGACGGCTTTATCTGAACGTTACTGTTCAGGCAAGTAACCCATCCGCCAACTCACGGCCCGGGTCGCCGCCAGCAAGTGCTGCGCCGCCGGGCCGTTTTCATCGGCGTGGAACAGCGACGTCGGACCGACGATGGTCAGCACGGCGGCGACGTTACCCACGGCGTTGAACACCGGCGCGGACAACGCGTCCACGCCGGGCATCAGCAAACCGTGAACATGGTGCAAGCCGCGTTCGCGGATTTGTTCGCACAAGGTCGCGTAGACCTGAGCGTCCGCCAGGGCATGGGCGGCGCTGGCCTGGATTTCCAGCTCGCGCAATTCCACGGTTTCCCGATTCGGCAGAAAAGCACTGAACACCAGGCCGGTCGAAGAACTCAGCAACGGCAGCACCGAGCCCAATTGCGTCACCACCGTCACGGCGCGCACCGCCGGCTCGATGTGCACCACCGTCGCCCCCTGATTGCCCCACACCGCCAAAAAGCAGGTCTCGTTCAACTCATCGCGCAACTCGGCCAAGGGCAGGGCGGCGACTTTCAGCACGTCCATACTGTTGAGCGCGGCGAGGCCCACGCGCAGGGCTTCACGACCGAGGCCGTAGTGGTTGGTGGCGGGGTTCTGCTCGGCAAAACCACTGGCGATCAGCGCCTGCAAGTAGCGGTGAACCTTGCTCGCGGGCATCTGCACGTGTTCGGCCAGGCGCGACAACGAGGTCGAGGGCGACAGTTCGGCCAGGGCCTTGAGGATGTCAGTGCCGACCTCGGCCGAGCGGACTTTCTGTTTATCGTTGCTGCGCGGCTTTTCCATGGAGGCGGTGTGATCCCGGGACGAATGGGCGTCTTTATAGCTTGACGGTCAATACCAATCAAATTACGTTATGCGTAATTGGATTACGATAAAAATAACCCTGGCGTGCCAAGACCTCTGAAACAGAGCGACAGGCCATGCCTACTCCCTGTTCAGGAGGCTCCATGAACCTCGATTCAACGGCGCCAGCGCTGGCTTATCAGTCAGGCTTCGGCAACGAATTCAGCAGTGAAGCGTTGCCTGGCGCACTGCCCGTCGGCCAGAACTCCCCGCAAAAAGTCCCCTACGGCCTCTACACCGAACTGTTCTCCGGCACCGCGTTCACCATGGTCCGCAGCGAAGCGCGGCGCACCTGGATGTACCGTATTCAGCCATCGGCCAATCACCCGGCGTTCGTCAAACTGGACCGGCAACTGGCCGGCGGCCCGTTGGGTGAAGTGACCCCCAACCGGTTGCGCTGGAACCCGTTGGACATCCCGAGCGAACCCACTGATTTCATCGACGGGCTGGTGAGCATGGCCGCCAACGCGGGTGCGGAAAAACCGTCCGGGATCAGCCTCTACAGCTACCGCGCCAACCGTTCCATGGAGCGGGTGTTCTTCAACGCCGACGGCGAACTGCTGCTGGTGCCGGAACTGGGCCGACTGCGCATTGCCACCGAACTCGGCGTGCTGGACCTCGAACCCCTGGAAATCGCCGTGCTGCCGCGCGGGCTGAAATTTCGCGTCGAACTGCTCGACCCACAGGCTCGCGGCTACATCGCCGAAAACCACGGCGCGCCTCTGCGTCTGCCGGACCTCGGGCCGATCGGCAGCAATGGCCTGGCTAACCCACGGGACTTCCTGACCCCGGTGGCCCATTACGAAGACCTCAAGCAACCGACCACCCTGGTGCAGAAATTCCTCGGCCAGTTGTGGGGCTGCGAGCTCGATCACTCGCCGCTGAACGTGGTGGCCTGGCACGGTAATAACGTGCCGTACAAATATGATCTGCGCCGTTTCAACACCATCGGCACCGTGAGTTTCGACCACCCGGACCCGTCGATTTTCACCGTGTTGACTTCGCCGACCAGCGTGCATGGCTTGGCCAATCTGGACTTCGTGATCTTCCCGCCGCGCTGGATGGTGGCCGAGAACACCTTCCGGCCGCCGTGGTTCCACCGCAACCTGATGAACGAATTCATGGGCCTGATCCAGGGCGCCTACGACGCCAAGGCCGAAGGTTTCGTGCCCGGCGGCGCCTCGTTGCACAGTTGCATGAGCGCCCACGGCCCGGACGGCGAGAGCTGCACCAAAGCGATCAACGCCGAACTGGCCCCGGCGAAAATCGACAACACCATGGCCTTCATGTTTGAGACCAGCCAAGTGCTGCGCCCGAGCCAGTTCGCCCTCGAATGCCCGCAACTGCAAACCAACTACGATGCCTGCTGGGCCACGCTGCCCGTCACTTTCGACCCGACCCGGAGATAACCCATGACTCAGACTTCCATCCCTCGTAGCTGGGTTGCCTCCGCCAACGGCCACACTGATTTCCCGCTGCAAAACCTGCCGCTGGGCGTGTTCAGCGTGAACGGCTCCGCGCCCCGCAGCGGCGTGGCCATCGGCGAACATATTTTCGATCTGGAAGCGGCGCTGGACGCTGGTCTGTTTGATGGCGTCGCACGCACGGCGGTCGAAGCGACCCGTGGCGGTCAGTTGAATGCCTTCTTCGAACTGGGCCGCGAGGCCCGCGTGGCCCTGCGCGAACGTCTGCTGGAACTGTTCACCGAAGGCAGCACCCTGCATGGAAAAATCGAAGCCCAAGGCACAAAACTGCTGCCACTGGCGGCGAATTGCGTGATGCACCTGCCAGCGAAGATCAACGACTACACCGACTTCTACGTCGGCATCGAGCACGCACAAAACGTCGGCAAACTGTTCCGCCCCGACAACCCGCTGCTGCCGAACTACAAGTACGTGCCGATCGGTTACCACGGCCGCGCTTCGACCATTCGCCCCTCCGGTACTGACGTGCGTCGTCCAAAGGGCCAGACCCTGCCGGCCGGTCAGACCGAGCCAACCTTCGGTCCCTGCGCACGCCTGGATTACGAACTGGAGCTGGGCATCTGGATCGGCCAGGGCAATGACATGGGCGACTCCATTGCCATCGGCGACGCGGCGGATCACATCGCCGGTTTCTGCCTGCTCAACGACTGGTCGGCGCGGGACATCCAGGCTTGGGAATACCAGCCACTGGGGCCGTTTCTGTCGAAAAGTTTCATCACCAGCATCTCGCCTTGGGTGGTGACGGCCGAAGCGCTGGAACCCTTCCGTCGTGCGCAACCGGCCCGCCCGGAAGGCGATCCGCTGCCGCTGCCATACCTGACCGACAAACGCGATCAGGAGGGCGGTGCGTTCGACATCGAACTGGAAGTGCTGCTGCTCACCGAAACCATGCGCGAGCAAAACCTGCCGGCCCATCGCCTGACCCTGAGCAACACCCGGCACATGTACTGGACCGTGGCGCAAATGGTCGCGCACCACAGCGTCAACGGCTGCCAGTTGCAGGCCGGTGATCTGTTCGGTTCGGGCACGTTGTCCGGGCCTGAGAGCGGTCAGTTCGGCAGCCTGCTGGAAATCACCGAGGGCGGTAAAAAGCCGATCGAACTGGCCTCCGGCGAGGTGCGCAAGTTCCTTGAAGACGGTGACGAAGTCATCCTGCGCGCCCGTTGCAGCCGTGACGGTTTTGCCTCCATCGGTTTCGGCGAGTGCCGTGGCAAAGTCGTGCCGGCGCGTTAAGAGGATCGGGTCATGGAACTCTATACCTACTACCGTTCGACCTCGTCTTACCGCGTGCGCATTGCGCTGGCGCTGAAGGGGCTGGATTACCAGGCGCTGCCGGTCAACCTGATCGCGCCGCCCGGCGGCGAGCATCGACAGCCGCCGTACCTGGCGATCAATCCGCAGGGGCGGGTGCCGGCCTTGCGTACCGATGAAGGTGAATTGCTGATCCAGTCGCCCGCGATCATCGAGTACCTGGAGGAACGTTATCCACAGGTGCCTCTGCTGGCCAAAGACCTCGCTGCCCGTGCTCACGAGCGCGGTGTGGCGGCGGTGATCGGCTGCGATGTGCACCCGCTGCACAACGTCGCCGTGCTGAATAAATTGCGCCAGTTGGGCCACGATGAACCGCACGTGGTGGAGTGGATCGGGCACTGGATCAGCCAGGGCCTGGCGACGGTGGAGCAGTTGATCGGTGAGGGCGGTTACTGCTTCGGCGAGCAACCGGGGCTGGCGGACGTTTACCTGATCCCGCAGTTGTATGCGGCGGAGCGTTTCACTATTTCACTGGAGGCGTATCCACGGATTCGCCGGGTCGCGGCGCTGGCGGCGACACACCCGGCGTTCATCAAGGCTCATCCGGCTAACCAGCCCGACACCCCTGCTTAAACTTCACACCTCCCCCCTGTAGGAGCGAGGCTTGCCCGCGAAAGCGGTGTATCAGTAGACATCCATGTCGCTGACAAACCGCTTTCGCGGGCAAGCCTCGCTCCTACGAGGGATGCGGTCGATATTCCCAATACCTATAAAAACAAAACAGGTACCTTGCGATGCACAACCAGATTGCCAGCTTCCGGGCGGCACTCGACGCCCGTCCTGTGTCCCATTATCAGTGGTTACTCCTTTTGCTGCTGGCGTTGTTGCTGGTGACTGACGGCTACGACGCGCAAGTCCTGGGCTACGTGGTCCCGGCCCTGGCCCAGGATTGGGGCCTGGAAAAATCTGCATTCGGCCCGGTGTTCAGCGCCAACCTGTTGGGCTTGACCCTCGGTTCACTGGCCGTCACGCCGTTGGCGGATCGCTTTGGTGTGCGACGGATTCTCCTGTGTTGTGTGCTGATCTACGCCACCCTCACCGTGCTGATGGTTTTTGCCGATTCCCTGAATACGTTGATGGCCGCGCGGTTCATTTGCGGGATCGGCATGGGCGGGGCGATGCCCAGCGCCATGGCACTGATGTCGGAATACTCGCCACCACGCCTGCGCACCTTGATGGTGACCCTGGCCGCTTGCGGGTTTTCGTTCGGTGGTGCGGCGGGCGGGTTTGTCGCGGCAGGGTTTATCGACCGCTTCGGCTGGCAAGCGGTGTTCCTTGCGGGCGGTGTCACGCCATTGCTGCTGTTTCCATTCCTGGCCTGGTTTCTTCCCGAGTCCTTGCCGCGTCTGTTGCGCGATGCGCCGCCCTACGCGCGTCTGCGCAAAGTCACCGCGCGGATGCTCCCGGACTGGCAACCGCCCGCTGCGTCGGTTGCGCAAAACGAGCAGGAACAGGGCAGCAAACTGACGGTACTGGAGTTGTTTCGCCACGGTTATGCGCGGCCGACGCTGCTGATCTGGGCGACGTTTTTTGTCAGCCTGATCCTGCTGTATTTCATGATCAGTTGGTTGCCGACGCTGCTGCTGGAAAGTGGCTTGAAACTCAATGAAGCCAACCTGGTGACGTCGATGTTCCTGTTCGCCGGGACCGTCGGTGCGATATGCATGGCCTGGTTCGCCGACCGCCTCAAAAGCAAAGTTCGACTGCTGTCGTGTGTCTTGGCCGCAGCGGCGCTGTGCACAATTGCACTGGGGCTCAATCACGACAATCCGCGTTATCTGGTGGCCAGCGTGTTTGCCGCCGGGTTCTGCATCATCGGCGGGCAACTGACGCTTAATGCCTTCGCCAGTAACTTCTACCCGGCGCACGTGCGCGCCACCGGCACCGGTTGGGCGCTGGGGGTGGGGCGATTTGGTTCGATCCTCGGGCCGCTGTTTGGCAGCATGCTGCTGGCGATGCACATCCCGGTGCAGCAGATTTTCTTCTTCTGCGCGATTCCGGCGGTGATTGCGGCGTTGTTCATCATTCAGGTGCGTTCGCCGGTTGATGCAACATCGGATGATCCGGCGGGGGTGGTGGTTAAATCCTGAAGATCAAAAGATCGCAGCCTTCGGCAGCTCCTACAGGGTGTACGCCACGTAGGAGCTGCCGAAGGCTGCGATCTTTTGGCTTTTAATGAACCACAGAATTCGGTGGCAAATGCCCCAGCCGTTCGGTCAGGCGAATCCGCTGGATCGGGTCATCACTGAGCATCAGCGCATGCTCCAGGTCGAAACGCTCGGCGTTCGGGCAATCGAGCCGTTGATAGAGGCTGGCCCGGGCCAGGTAATCGGCGGCGTTGCCGTTGCCCAGTTCCAGCACGCGCTCGGCGTCCACCAGGGCGCCGATGTAGTCATCGTTGGCCAGGTGCAACTGGCGCAGGTTGCGTGACAGCCGCTGGAGCATGTGCAGCGGTTCGGCGGTGAGCAAATGCTCGGCGCTGAGTTTAATGTTCGGGCCGTACTGGCGTTGCAGCAGTTCACGGCAGTCGTTGGGGTATAAGCGGCGCCCGCCGCAAGGGTCCAGCAGATGATCGGCGCCTTGCACCCGCAGCAGGAAATGCCCCGGAAAGTTGACCCCGACCATCGGAATCTCCAGCCTTCTGGCCAGCTCCAGCGCAATCAGCCCCAAGGCCAGCGGCTGGCCCCGTCGGCGTTCCAGCACCTTGTGGATTAACGCGGCTTGCGGGCGCAACGGGGTGAAATCGTCCTGGGCGAACCCCAGGTCATTCATGCGCCGCAATAACGGCTGCGCCAGTTCGCTCACCGGCAGCATCGGCAAGCCGGAACTCACTCGCTGCTGCAGCTCCTTGAAGTCCACCAGCAGTGCCTCGGGGTTCAACTGCGCATCATGTTCGGCCGCAATCCACAGCGCCGCCTCGAACAGGGCGGGCGGTGAGCGTTGCAGGCAGGCAAAGAAACGTTGGCGCGGGGTCATCAAAATCTCCGGGGCATGCCTCGTTTTAGCCCCGCCACAGGTTTTCGTCCAGTGTCGGACGCTGGCGGTTACAGGTTATGTCCGAAAGCCCTCACGGACGCGCTGCTTATTCCGGTGCGCTCCAGCAATTTTCAGGCGCAAGCCTATACTGGCGACTACAAGAAGTGATTCGGGGAGCCCGACGATGTTCGCTCTCATGCAAAGCACTCGCCTTGAATCGCTGCACCTGAGCGTAGACCCGGTCACCGGGTTGAAGGCGGTGATTGCCATTCATAACAGCCGTCTGGGGCCTGCTCTGGGCGGCTGTCGTTACCTGGCCTACCCCAGCGACGAGTCCGCAGTCGAGGACGCCATGCGCCTCGCTCAGGGCATGAGCTACAAAGCGGCGCTGGCCGGCCTGGCCCAGGGTGGCGGCGTGGCGGTGATTGTCCGCCCGGCCCACGTGGAAAACCGTGGCGCACTGTTCGAAGCCTTCGGGCGCTGCATCAATCAGCTCGACGGCCGCTACATCACCGCCATCGACAGCGGCACCTCAGTGGCGGACATGGATTGCATCGCCCAACAAACCCAACACGTCACCAGCACCACCTCGGCGGGCGATCCTGCGCCTCACGCGGCGATGGGGGTGTTTACCGGCATTCGGGCCACCGCCATGGCCCGACTGGGCAGCGACAACCTCGAAGGTTTGCGTGTGGCCATCCAGGGCCTGGGCAATGTGGGTTATGCCCTGGCCGAACAACTGCACGCGGCGGGCGCCGAACTGTTGGTCAGCGACATCGATCACGGCAAGGTGCAACTGGCCATGGAGCAACTTGGCGCTCATCCGATCGCCAACGATGCGCTGCTCAGCACCCCGTGCGACATCCTCGCGCCGTGCGGCCTGGGCGGTGTGCTCAACAGCCACAGCGTGACGCAACTGCGCTGCTCGGCGGTGGCCGGCTCGGCGAACAATCAACTGACGCACCTGGACGTTGCCGATCAGCTTGAGCGGCGCGGCATCCTGTATGCGCCGGACTATGTGATCAATTCCGGCGGGTTGATCTACGTCTCGCTCAAACACCGGGGCGAAGAGTTGCCGACCATCACCGCGCACCTGTCGAAAATCGCCTCGCGGCTCACCGAAGTCTTCGCCCACGCCCAGGCGGAAAAACGCTCCCCGGCGAGAGTGGCGGATGAGTTGGCAGAGAAGGTCCTATACCGGTAACCCCCCGTAGGAGCTGCCGAAGGCTGCGATCTTTTGATCTTGATCTTTTGATTTTCAGCCATGAAAAAGGCCCTGAGCCATTCGACTCAGGGCCTATTCAATTCGGGCATCGCTTACTTCGCGGCTTTGGCCGGCTTCGCAGGCTTGGCGGGCTCAGCGTCTTCCGCTGGCTCGCTTGGCGCAACAGTTTCAGCCACTTCAACCGGCGCGCTCAGCAACTCGGACAACGCATCCGGCTGGCTCTTGAACGCCTTGGCAAACACATCGCGGTTCTTCGCCATGTAGATCCCGGCTTCTTCCACTTGCTGCTCGCTCAGGGACGGAACGGCTTTTTGCAACACTTCAGCCAGCAATTCGGCCAGTTCGAGCATTTTGTCATGACGGTCAGCTTCGGCTTTATCCATGAACAAGCGCTCCAGATCTCGGCTGCTGCGGTATACCACTTCGACGGCCATTCACCACCTCACATGCCTTCACATTAAGTTGTCTTTGCGACTACTGTATTTATATACAGCGAAAAGGATAAGCGAATCCCTGCCTTTTGGGTAGTGGCTTTTTAATGTAGACCGAAATTGGCGTTTGTCAGGGAAACCGTGGTGCTTCATTCGCGGGCAAGCCTTGCTCCTACAGGTCAGTGTGATCCGTAGGAGCGAGGCTTGCCCGCGAAGGCGCCCGTCCGGACACCACAAAAAGTGCCGAGTAGCAGCCTATCGCCATCTCAATCCACAGCCTCTGGCCTTTTTTCTGCATGCAGAACAACCGTCACGTCCAACCCGCATCATCCGCTCGAACCGAGCTAAGGAAGAATCATCGTGAAAATCAACTGGGCCGAGAACCTGCGGCAGAACGTGCACCAACTGGCCGAGTCCCTGGGCAATCTGTTCGTCGAGACCTTCCACTACATGGCGTTGTTCGCCATCGGTGCGGTGACCGCGTGGGCGGCGGTGATGGAGTTTTTGCAGATGATCGAGGCAGGGCACATCAAGATCGATGACATCTTGCTGTTGTTCATCTACCTCGAACTGGGGGCGATGGTCGGGATTTACTTCAAGACCAACCACATGCCGGTGCGTTTCCTGATCTACGTGGCGATCACCGCGTTGACGCGCTTGCTGATCTCCAACGTCTCGCACCACAACCCGCCGGACATCGGCATCATCTATCTGTGCGGCGGCATTCTGCTGCTGGCGTTTTCGATCCTGGTGGTGCGTTACGCGTCGTCGCAATTCCCTTCGGTGAAGATCGAACACCCGCAGCGCAAGATCGGCGAGGGTTCCGGTGAACATCCAGAGGTGGAGAAGGGCGAACTTTAAAGCCCCATGGCTGGGCGGCTTTGGCCTTTGACGAGTGGCGGCGGCAGGTTGCGATTGTCGCCGTCCGTCATCGCTTCAAGGATGGCCACGGCGCTGTGTCCCTGTTCGATGGCGATGCCGAACTGAATACTTTGCACCAGGCGCTTGAGGCGCTTGGGGTCGTTGCGCTGATCGGCGCTGATCATCCGTTTGGCGACCACACGGCCACTGTTGGACAGGGTCAGCATGATGCTGCCGTCCAGACCCTGAATGCTCAGGTTGATCTGATAATCCGGTGCAAACGCATCGGTAATGAGCTGAAAAGGGTTGTCCATAATGCGTCACCGCCTGATTGAACGTGCAGTTGTTGACCGGCCATGATCGGGTTGGTTCGCACTACCAGACCATCGGCATTCCATGTTCATGAGCTTTCATCCGTGTCGCGTGGGTGCTGCCGGAGGCTGCGGTCTTTTGATTTAAGCGCTACAGATCAAAAGATCGCGGCCTTCGGCAGCTCCTACGGGGGGTGTAGCAAGGGGCATGCCGGGAAAACTGTCGGACAATGAACACGGTAAAAAAGCGGCGGGCACTGAGGCCCGCCTTCTTTTTGCCTGCCCGATTCAGGGCAGGAATGAATGGATGATCGCAGACAGTGCAATCAAACCGATCAGCATCACGTATTCGCGGTTGAGCCCGCTCGAACCCATTTATATAAGGGCGTTTGATTGAGGTGCAACTTGACCGACGTCAGATAACAGCCGCTTTTTCTGTTTTCGGAACCGAAAGATTTCGTTGGCGGAGTTGGGCATCACCCGTGCGCGCCCCCTCCTTCTTTGAAGCAATATTTCGAAATAGGGAAGCTTCGGACTGAGCTTGGCGATTCGTCCTACATCAATCCTTTTTTCTCATTGTTAACGTGCCCGCCAATCTCGCGTGCACAGACCATGGACGGTTTGGATATCGCGCTTTATTTCCTGTGTGCTTAAGGATAAGCGTATGTTCGGGCCGGCCAATGCGGCGCAGTTTGCGCTGTCGATTCCCGCTATTCGTCACGATTTCAAGGTGCTGGCCTTTGACGGTGTTGAGGCGATCAGCGCCTTGTACGCCATCAAGGTTGAATTGGTCAGTGAACACCCGGATTTCGATCTGGAGAGCCTGCTCAGCCAACCGGCGTTTCTGCAGTTTGGCTTCAACGGCGAGGGCCTTCACGGCCGTATCGACGACGTTTGGGTGGGTGAGGCTGGCAAGCGGCTGACCCGTTATCACCTGACCCTGGTGCCGGCGCTGCACTATTTGCAGTTCAGTCACGATCAACGGATTTTCCAGCACCTGACCGTGCCGCAGATCATCACGCAGGTGCTCAAAGGGCACGGCATCCTGAGTGATGGGTTTACCTTTCATGTCAGTAGCAGCCCGGAGCGTGAGTACTGCACGCAATACGGGGAGTCGAACTTCGATTTTCTCCAAAGACTGTGCGCCGAGGACGGCATCGCCTGGCATCACCAGCATTCGCCGGACGGTCATCGGCTGGTGTTCACTGATGATCAGACGTTTTTCCCCAAGGTGGGTGAAACCCCGTATCTGCAAGATTCCGGGATGGTCGCGGAGCACCCGGTGGTCAGCCAGTTCGCCATGGGCGTTCGTACTCGAACCAGCACCGCCACACGCCGGCATTACGACTTCCAGCGCCCGAGCCTGTTGCTGGAAAGTCGTTTCACCGCCGAGTTCAGCCCCGAGCTGGAAGACTATCGCTACCCGGCACCGATCAAGAACGAAAAACGCGGCAAACAACTCGCCCGGCAAGCCCTGGAGCGGCACCGCACGGATTACCAGTTGGTTGAGGGCCGAAGCGATCAGCCAACCCTGCGCAGCGGGCACTTTTTTGAGCTGACCGAGCACACGCGTAAAACCGCCAATGATCTGTGGTTGTTGCTGAGTGTGACGCACATCGGGAAACAACCGCAGGTGCTGGAAGAGACCGTCACCAGCGACGCCAAACCCGAAGACGGCTTCACCCAAGGCTATCGCAACCATTTCAGCGCCATCCCGTGGGACGTGTTTTACCGCCCGCCGCTGCGCCCTCGAAAAACGCAATTGGTCGCTCAGACCGCTCGCGTCACCGGGCCGCCCGGTGAAGAAATCTACTGCGATGAATATGGCCGCGTTCGTGTGGAGTTTTCGTGGGATCGAGCCGAACTCAACAGCGAAAAAAGCAGTTGCTGGCTCCGGGTGTCGTCCAGTTGGGCGGGCGAGGGTTTCGGCGCGGTGACCATCCCGCGTATCGGCATGGAAGTGGTGGTGACTTTCCTTGAAGGCGACCCTGATAAACCCCTGATCACCGGGTGCGTCGCCAACAAAATCACCTCCGTGCCGTACACCTTGCCCGAGCACAAAACCCAAACCGTGCTGCGCAGCCACAGCTCGCCGCACACCGGCGGCTACAACGAACTGTCGCTGGAAGACCGCGCCGGGCAGGAAAAAATCTACCTGCGCGCCCAGCGCGATCTCGAGCAACTGATCCTCAATGACAGCGACACCCAAATCGGCAACGACCGCCGCGAACAGATCACCCGCGACAGCCATAGCCTGATCGGCCATGACCGTTTTGAGCAGGTGGACAACCACAGCGCCAGCCTGATCAAGGGCGATGAGCTGCACACCACTGAAGGCGAACGCAGCACGGTGATCGGCGGCGACGAACTGATCAGCATCAGCGGCAACAGCAGCACCACGGCGGCGGGAACGCTGGTGATTCAGGCCGGATCGCAGGTGCATCTCAACGCCACGAATGTGGTGATTGAGGCGGGTATCAGCCTTACGCTGTCAGCGGGCGGTCAGCACATCGTGATCAACGCCGGCGGAATTTTCAGCAGCGTGGCCATTGTGGAGGGCGGGGCGCCGTTAGCGGGCATCGCCTCTTCTGCGGTGTTGCCGGGAGCGCTGGCGGCGCCTCGGCCGTTGCCGCTTCCCGACCTGTCTTCTTATCAAGAGCAATCGGTGGCTGGGGCTCTCTTGCCGGTTCCGTGCTGTCAGCTTGAGGCCTCAGGCCATTGCCCCATCCACCCGCAGGGTCAGCCCGCATGATCAAATCCATCGATTCACCCTTTCAGGTACCTGTTACGCCTGGCGTGCGCTGCGTCATTCTGGATGGCAGTTTTGATCCGTACTTAAAGGCCTCACTCAATCAGGCCATCGGTTATGCCGCCGAGCAGTGTGTCCCGCTATTGGACGACACGCGCTATGCAGGTCTTCAAGCTGCCGGGCCGTTCGCGTTGCTGTGTCCAGCCGGCGGTGCCTTGAGTGAGTATGCCTGCGCGTTGTTGGAGCGGGCCGATGCCGGTTGTGTGGCCTATCTGGAGGATGCACGGTCTTTTGCGCAGGCTATCGCGCATTGGCGTCATTTGCTCACGGTCAGCACGGACGACACACCCGCCCGGATGATGCGTTTTTTTGAACCGCGCTGGTTGGAACCGCTGATAAGCAGCCTCAATGAAACAGAGCTTTTGCAGTTTATGGGGCCAATCACCGACCTCGCTTGGCGCAACGAAATGGGCTGGCGTCACTTGGCTAATCCTCGACCCGGCCCAACCGCCGACGTTCAGTTGCCTGGCGTATTGCACCTGAGTCCGAAGCGTCAGGAACTGATGGGGCAATACCGTTTGAAGGTGCTGGCCGGACGATTCGCTCAGGACTATCGGGCGGTATTGCCCATGCCCGAACCCGTGGAGTTCGTGTATCGGCAACTCGTGGCGGCCCGGCAAGCGGGTTATCTGCAATTGGCCGAGCAGGAACGTTGGCTGCGCCTGGCGCTTATTCAGGGCGATGGCTTCTGGAGCCGTTTCCCTGACAACGAACTATTGGCCCGTGAGGACCTTGGCCTTGGTGACAAGCTTGTCGAGCTTGAGCGACTCTGAATCAGGACGATGATGAATGAACAGCACCTACACGGTAAAAAACGGCGATACGTTGGGAGCGATCGCCCGGCAAAACGGCGCTAAAGCGGCTGAAATTCAGGCGCTCAACCCGATCATTAGCAACCCGAACGACATCAGGCCCGGTTGGGAATTGAAGCTCCCCGCGACAGCGCGCCAAACAACCCTGCCGCCACCGATGCATACGGACAGCATCAGCTCCACTGCACTGGAGGGGCAACCCGAGTGCGATGAAGACCTGGTCGATGTGGCTCACATCACCGGCGAGCCAGACTTCTATGTCTTGACCGACAAACAATCCAGGGAACTGAAGCGGGAAATCAGCGCGGTTCAGAAACTGATGGATGAATTGCATCAGAACCTCGCCAAAGCCTTGCCCATCAGCCAGTGCAACAAGCTTCAAGACCCTGAAGCCATTTGCGCATGCGCCGGTTGTGTGAAAGAAGCGTGGGCAGTCAAGGCTGAAGGCGCCGGCTTACTGATCCGTGAAACCAGGCCCCAAGCCGCCGCGCCACTGACCAGCGCAAACGATTTGCAGGGGCAGCTCAGGAGCTTGCAGCAGGTTCGCGACTGGTATCAGCACTACAAGCCCAATTTTTTCGGGGCCACGCAATTTGAATCCAACTGGAAGTCATTGCAGGACAAGAAGACCCTTGAACTGGATCAGGAAATCAACCGCTTGCGTACCCAGTTGGCGGCCCAGCGTCCGCCTCGGCCCGGAAGCAGTTCAACCAATGCCAAGAGTGCCGAGCCCGATCTGAAACAGGGCAAAGGTCTCAGCGGTGAAGTCCAACGCGGCAAGCAAAGCAAAAGTGGCCTCACCGTGGTGGAGATCATTCTGTTTAGCGACCCCTCCCGACGGCACTACGTCCCGGTTCGATACCGCGATACGACCCGCTGGAGTGTCCGTGTCAGCACCAGTGTCATGGCCGGAAAACCGTTTGACAAACCATTGGCCGGCGACCTGATAAAAGACATCCAAAAGGCGGTTGGCGCAGGACGTAACGCCGGACCGCTGGGCAGCTTGGAGCTCAAGATCAGCAGTTGGACCAGTCAGGAAGACAACCTGCTCAATGCACTGCATCAGCAAGTAGCGTGGACCTCCAACCAGCACGATGCGGCGCGCTACGCGGTGTCCAGCGAAGCCCATGCCCTGCGTTTTGCCGCCAGTGCCAGCGCTGGAGTGAACAGCTGGAACCCCAGGGAAGGGAGCATCGAGGTCGGCGTCAAAGGCAGCGCGGCATTCTCGCTGGCGGAGGCCTCAGTGGCCCTGAATTCGTATTTCCCCGGTCAAGGCGGGTACGTCGCGAACATGGCGTACCGCAATGCCGAAGGCCAGGAAGTCGTTCATCCCATGGGCGTGTTTCGTGTAAGTGGCAAGGTGGAGCTGTCGTGTTTTGTGGGCGCCAAGTTGCAGAGTGAGGCTGGCGTCAAAACCCAATACAAACCCACTGAAACACCCGCAGGCGCTACCGCGTTGCTGGGGACTCCAAACATGGAGGTTGGCCCCAGCGGCAACATCGGCCTCAAGTGTGGCGCTTTTGTAGGTGCCCAAAGCGGGGGCGCCTTGAGTGGCTCCTTCGATTGGGTGGCGCCCGACAAACATGGCACGGGGAAATCCATCGTTGGCCAGGCTAATGCCAGCAGCAACTGGGTGAAGCTGGCAGAGGTCAAGGTCGAGGGGAATGTCGCGTTGGGGATTGGGGGCAGTGGTGAGTTTGGTCTTAGCATCTCGAAAGACCGGTTGGCGTTTAACTGTAAAGGTTCGCTGGTATTCGGTCCGGGGGCAGGGGGTGGGTTTGCGACGATGGTGGATGTTGAACAGATCGGTAAGTTGGCGTTGCTGTTTTGTAATGCGTTGGCGGAGGTGGAGTATCGGTATTTGTTGGGGGTGACGGGGGAGGCTTTTAGCTACATCGCGTCAGGGTTGTATCAGGTGGCAATTTCTCCAGTGAAAACATTCGAAGCCAGTGTCACGGATATGGCTCTTTGGTGGGAAGACAGGAACGCTACAAGGATTGAAGCCGAGGCGCTGGCTGATTATCTGATTGCCCATGAGCACGATAAGGTTATGAGGGTTAGGGATGAAGATATCCCATTGAGTGCATTGCCCCCTCAAACAATAGGTCCAATGGTCTATCTGCTAACGGAAGGCGTGGTTGCCAAGGGGATTGGTAGCTTCAACGAAAAACAGGAAAGGGCCTTGATTATGTTGCTCTCCGAGGTTCGGCGCTGGCGGCAGTTTATCGAAGTTCTGGAGCATTGCTCACTTAAGGGGGGGAAGGTTAAGGCGATGGAAAGTCTGGAGAGGATTAACGCGTTGCTCAATGGCTACGAACAAGACCAGTTCAATCGTTTTATTGACAGTTTGGCGTTTAATAATTTATCCGATCCTTCGACGCGGGTGGCTTGGGTTCCGAGCAATGCCTGGCGTAAGGAGAAAGTGCTAGTGGCCGCACAGAAGAGTGGCAGGTTTGAAGGGTTGGCCTAGTGCTGAGTAAATAACAAGGGTGCATTGAAAACACCCTTATTGTTTTCTAGCCTATAGTGGCTGATCGGATTGAATAGCACAGCGGAAGCTAAAACCCGGGACATGCCGTTGCTTGGACGGTTTTTCTGCCCAGCGCCGAACTGTACTCGCACTGAGTATCGGATCTTCCGGATAATTTGAGCCGCGTTGAATTCGCAGTGTGCCTGTTTTGGGACCAGTGGGGTTCTCTAGTGGTGAGTGACGATAATAGTCCTTGTCATACCAATCATTAACCCAGTCGGTGGCATTGCCGGACAGGTTGTAAAT